>CAJWKX010000037.1 GCA_913043015.1 uncultured Candidatus Pelagibacter sp.
CGATTGCCCATTTTTCAATGGTTGATTCTTCTTTTTCTATTTTTTTTTTTTTAAATAATGAATTGATATATGATTTAACAAAACTTAAAGTGCTTAAAATTGAAGACGCGATCCCCATTTGAAATAATACACTTTTTACTGATAGAGGATAATCTACATATTTTCCTCGAAAATACATTTTGACAGTTCTCTGTAAAAAAGGCATCTCTTTCTCCTCTCCTTTAAAAAGTCCAACAATTTTATCGTAAACTTCTTTATCTTCCGTGAAGAAAGAATGTGGTCCTATGTCTAAAATGTAATCATCAACTTTTATTGATTTCGCTAACCCTCCTATTTGTTTATCTTGCTCAATGATATACGTTTTATATCCATGTTCCGAAAGTCGCCATGCTGCCGATAAGCCAGATATGCCTCCTCCGATTATAATTACTTTTTTCATAATAAAATATTTATCTTATACAAGAACTAAATGCTTGTTAATTTTGCATATTGTTGTAGTTGGAAATTAATAAATAATGATATAAAATTTTGTTTTAAAGGTTAAACTTTTTAAATATGGCTATTTTAACCTTCAAATTCAGGAAAATCGGAATATATAAATTGAACAATATTAATTGGCTAAATTACTGGAACAAAAAAAATATCTGGACAGAATCTGACCTTTGGAAAAAAAATAATGATATTTTTTTTTTAAAAACATCTCATATTTTTAATTTTAGTAAAAAAAATATAGTATTAGATATAGGCTGCGGAAATGGGGACTTTACAAACAAAGTAATTAATAGAGTTGATAAAGTTTATTGTGTAGACACATCCCAAGAGTATGTGAATATTTGCAAAACAAGATTTTCAAATAACAAAAATGTTACTGTATTGAAACTTGGTAATAATTATACAGATTTGTCATTTATAAAAGATATTAAATTTTCTATTATAATTGCAAATTCAGTCGTCCAATATTATAGATCGCAAAATGAAATTATAGATCTAGTAAAATCTGTTCAAAAAATTTCTGCTGAAAATGCCCGTTTTTTAATTTCTGATATAGAAATATTTAGTGACAAAAAAAAATCTTATTTAAATTTAATTTATAACAGTATTGTTAAAAGATATTTTTTCTCACTAATTAAAGTAGGTTTAAAATTAATTGTAAACAAAGAGTATTCAAAAACCAAACAAAGACAATCTATTTTGGCTGTAAATTTTGATAAATTAATTCGAGATCTCTCAATTTTTGTGAAAAAAATTAGTATCATAAATGAAAATATAACTGTTAATGTAAATCGTAAACATTTGTTGATAGAATTGTAAAAAATAAAGAGTTATTATAAAAGTGACAAGATAGCTAATATGGATCACGATATAACTCAACTTTCCACTTCTGGAACTAACAGGTCACCACATTTTGATGACTCAAGGGTAAATGTGGAAATACGTCTGGCTTGTGTTGAGGATGGACTTGAAAATATGGGTTTTCGTAAATTTGCAGGATACGTTAAATCAATATATCCAGATACAAAGGTAGCTTATGTACCAACTGGAAATTTACGCAGTGTTATTAAAGTTTTAACTGAAAAAGGTGCTGGTAAATTAACAGAAAGAGATGTGTATAAAGTTGCTCAATTTCTAGCTGGAGGTAATGTTGTTGGCATATCATCAATGACACAATACGCTACGACTGTTCACAAAATTATTGCTGAAATCAGAAAACATAATCATCGCGCATATATAATATGGGGTGGCATTCATGCGATTATTCATCCCGAAGATGCAATCAAACATGCTGATGCCGTTTGTACAGGGGAAGGAGAATTTGCGTTTAAGAATTTTTTTGAGCTTTTTAGAAAAGGAAAAGATTATACAGCTTCCCCTAGCTTTTGGTTCAACAGGGGTAACAAAATAATCAAAAATTATAACCTACCTTTAATGACACCTAAAGATATGGATGAACTGCCACCTTTGATGTATCAAGATGATGAACTTGTTTATCAGGGAATGGAGCTTAAGCCGCTTGATTCTAAAGAATTTATTAAATATACAGGCCTTTCGTATCACACAGTATGGAGCATAGGATGTCCATTACATTGTACGTTTTGTGGTAATACAAAATTTATTGCATACGACAATGCATATCGTAGGCTTCGTCATTCTTCGCCGCGTACTATCATTGAAGAAGTAAAAAGAGCAATATCCAAACATCCTTACATATCTACAGTTCTTTTCCACGATGATAGTTTTCTTGCTTTGCGTTATGAGGTGCTTGAAGAATTCTGTAAACTCTATAAGACAGAAATCAACATTCCCTTTTGTGTATTTGGTATAATTCCAAATTATGTTCGTGAGGATAAGATTGCTCTTCTTTTAGATGCTGGCATGAATCGAGTTAGAATGGGTATTCAGTCAGGCAGTGAAAATATTCTTGAATTTTATAAAAGGCCAACCAAATTAAGACGGATTAAGGAAGCTACAAAAATTTTTAATAAATATAGAAAATATATGATTCCTCCTGCCTACGATATCATTCTTGAAAACCCCGTAGAAACTGAAGAAGATACAAGAGCTACCGTTGATATGTTATATGAAATGCCTAGACCTTTTACTTTAAACGCTTTTTCTTTAAGAATAATACCAAATACTCAGATGGCAAAAGATCTTGAAAAAAGAGGTCTTAATATTTCAGAAATAGACGCTGATTATTTTACTGGATACCATCGTACCATGGGAAATGCTCTTGTTTTCGCTTTAACTGTTTGGAAAATTCCTCGATGGTTATATAAGATTTTGCGAAAAAAAATTTATCCAGCTCACGCAAAACAACAATATTATCCGATTTTATTTACATTGTGTCGAGCAGCTTATTATTTTAAACGAGGTTTTGATCATCTAAGGTTTATGGATTTCTCTTTTTTACCAGGAAAACCTGGGTACTTTTTATGGAAAATTGGAATTATTCACCTTTGGCGTCGTTTTTTTTTAAAACGTTATAATTTACCAAAAAAAAGTCTTGAAATGGACCAGGATAAATCCATCAATTAATAAAAATCAATGGATTAATTTAATGAAAAAATTTTTTATTAAAAACAAAATTAATTTTTTGTTTTTGTTTATTTCATTTATTTGCATAGTAGCTGTTTTAGGGATAAAAAATATTTCCTTTCAAAGCACAGCGTGGCTTTATGGTAACAATGATGCTTCTTTTATGCAGTTGGGGTGGTATTTTTTTCAAAATGATATTTGGAGATTTCCGCTGGGAAGTAACCCTAATTACGGTGAGGAGATTGCAAGTTCTATTGTGTATACAGATTCCATTCCAATTTTAGCTTTTCTTTTTAAATCAATTAGATCATTAATTCCAGGTAATTTTCAATATTTTTCATTTTGGTATTTTTTATGTTTTTTCTTTCAATTATTTTTCTCTTTTAAAATCTTAAAAAAATTTACAAATTCTGATTTGTATTCCTTAGTAGGATCTATTTTTTTTTTAATTGCCCCTATTTTTATTTTTAAAATTAATTGGCATGGATCAGCTGCAATGGGTGGTTTGTTATTGTGTACTTTGTATTTGGGGTTAACAAAAGAAATCAATGAATCAAAATTATCTTGGATAGTCCTAATTATTGTAGCATCTCTAATCGAATATAGTTCAATGTTAATGATAATAGTTGTTTATTCGTTCTTAAGAATAATTAATTTTACTTTTGATAAGAAAAGTTTTTTTGAATTAACAAAAGACTTTTTTCTAATTTCTTCACTTTTGCTGTTTACATTATATATAACTGGATATTTTGAAATAAGAATGGGCGACACCTTGGGTATCGGTTTTGGAGTTTATAAACTTAACCTTTTAAGTCCTTTTGATTCATTTCAATCTTTTAATAATATTGCTTGGTCTCGGTTTTTGCCAGATATAAAACTTACTAGAGAGGAAGAATTGGAATCCTTTAATTATTTTGGCTTAGGTCAAATACTAATGCTGCTATTATCATTTTTATTTTTTTTGAATAATAATTATAAAAAAAATTTACTCTCAATTAGAAATAACAAAAAAATAAAAGCATTTATTTTGATATCAGTTTTTATGACATTGTGGGCTTTGTCAAACAAAGTTTCATTTGGATCCTACACTCTTATTGAAATCCCTCTAAATAAATATATTTTTGCTGCATTAAGTTTAGCAAAAAATACGGGCAGAATGTTCTGGATAGTAAATTATTTTTTATTAATTCTATCAATTATTATAATTTATAACTGTTTTGAAAAAAAAGTTTCTCTATCTATAATTAGTTTATTTTTAATCATTCAGGCAACAGATGTTTCGGTAGGAATAAAAAGCCGTATTAATTTTTTTACTCCCGTGAAAGTGGGATCTGAATTAAAAGATCCAATATGGGAAAATTTATTTGAAAAATATAAAGTTGTTAAAACCACTTACCCAATAAGTTGGCCCAGTTCTTTTATAAAGCTTTCTTACGCAATGGAAAAATATAATATAGAGAAAACAAATTTGGTTATACAAGCAAGAATAAATAGAAAAACTGCTGCAGAAGCCAGATATAATATATACGACAGCTTTATAAAAAAAAATCTTTCATCAAATGCTGTATACATAATAGATAATCCAGGACATTTAAGACATTTAAAACATTTATTAAAAAATGAAAATATTGGTTTTTTTTATAGAGATAATATTTGGTTTATGGTTATGAACGAAAAAGAAAGAATGAACGATAATGATAAAAAAATATTTAGCAAAATGAAACCAAAATTATTAGAAATTAATAAAAGAAAAGACTTAAATTTTAGAAATGGAGATGGTTATTATGGTTTTGGTTGGTCGCATAACATAAATAAGCCTGGCATCTGGTCTGAGGGCCCGTTATCCACGCTATTATTCAGAACTGATAAAAATTATGAAAATCTAAAATTAGAAATTTCTTGCAAACCTTATATTACAAAGAAAAATAATGTTTCTGAATTTGATATATATGTCAATGATATATTTAATCAAAGCATAAAATTAGTTAAAAATGATCAAGATGAAAAAATTGAAATTTTAATCAACGAAAAAATTGTAAAAAAAAATGAAATTAAAGTTGATTTTAAATTCAAAAATCCAGTTTCTCCTTATGAAGTATTTGAAAGTCCGGATTCTAGAAAATTGGGTATATTAGTAAAAAATATTAAATTAAATTCATATTGAGTAAATTTTCTTGTATTAATTACACAAATTAAATGAAAAAAATTCTCAAATTTGTTAACAAAACCGTATTTAAAAGAGACAAGGCATTCCTTTTTTTCTTTATAATTGTTTGTTTATTTAGCAGATTGAATTCAGATTTTTTTCTTATAGATATACTAGGGCAATTAGGTTTTCAAATAATTGTTATTGGAATTTTATTATTTTTTATTCTACTTATTTATAAAAAATTTTGGATGTCGATGAGTTGCATTCTAATATGCCTTTTATTAACAATTGATATTTTATTATCCTGCAGTCAATGTAATGCTTTTTTGGAGGATAAATCTTTAAGTTATAATAAAATTCGTTTAATAACTTTTAATACAAATTCCAACATTCAATTAAAAAATTTTGATAATTTACTTGAACTTATTTTGTTTGAAAAGCCAGATATTGTTCATCTTCAAGAAGTTTCTCAAAGAATGGAAGATAAAATCAAATCACTGCAATCTTCTTTTCCTTACAGTATTGGACTAAATAAACCTAGGGGTCATTATGACAGTATAATTCTAAGCAGGCATCCTCTAATAAATAATAAATTAAATGATATTCACTCTATTATAACGAGCCTTAAGTTAAATGAATCGGAATTGAATATTATAGCTGTTCATTTATTTCTAGGAACCCAAACAGACTTCAACATGGCAAAAAAACAAATGAATTATGTTAAAACTTTAATTAGTGATACTAATAAAAATTTCATACTTATGGGTGATTTAAACATGACTCCATCATCCAAAAGATTTACTAATTTTCTTAAAGAGGCAAATTTATATACATATATATCTTATAAACAACCAACTTTTACATGGCCAACTTTTCTTCCTGATTTTTTTGGTATTCAAATTGACCATGTATTATTTTCAAAAAATTTTAAATTAATTAATAAAAAAACAGTTAATAATCTCGGATCTGATCACAGACTTTTAATCGTTGATTTGGCTTATGGAGACGGACAAAATACTAATTAGATTCCAAGTCTGGTTGCAACTTCTTGATAAGCTTCAATTACATTCCCCAAATCTTTTCTAAAGCCGTTTAATATTACTGGGAATGCCCTGAGTAAACAGTTTGGAAAACTTTGCAAGCATTATGGAATAGAGGATGCCCACTTCCATGATTTGAGAAGGCAATCGCTTACCAATTTCATGCTCAAGAAGAAGCTGTCCGTTGCCGAAACCATGATGATTGCAGGGCATTCGGATCCAAGGATGCTGCTTAGGACTTATAATAATTTAAAGGTGGAGGATGTAGCGAAGAAGCTTATATAAATGATAATCAAGGGGGCATTTCTGCCCCCTTAACTTGTAAGTTATTTCTTAACTTTGTTTTTCTTATTTAG
>CAJWKX010000038.1 GCA_913043015.1 uncultured Candidatus Pelagibacter sp.
AGAGGAATGAAATATACTTCTGTAGAATACAATGATGCTTTGACCAAGATAGATGTAGCAAATACCTACTTTAAACAATTTTTTAACGATTATGATGCAATCTTAACTCCATCTGCAACTGGAGAAGCTCCCAAAGGTTTGAAATCTACTGGCGATCCCATATTTTGTACAGTTTGGACATATTGCGGAATGCCTAGTATTAGCGTACCATTATTGCAGGGAAAAAATGGTTTACCAGTTGGTGTGCAGTTAGTTTCGTCTTTATTTGATGATGAAAGATTGTTTAGAAATGCAAGCTGGTTAACAGATAAAATTAAAAGGTGATTAAAAGCAGACATGAAATCAAGTGAAAAATTAACTATTATTTTAGGCATTGTTTTAGTGGGCGTATTTGTAACTGGCTTAGCATGGAGTATAAGCACGGGTCTTGCTGGATTTTGGAGAGGGCTTCCTTTTTGGTTAATAGTTATTTTTTGTATGTCTCTTTTAATTTATGATTCCTTAAAATCTTTTAGAGAATAATAAAAATTTATTTTTTATTTTGATTAGTTTAAATAATAAAATGTTTATTACAAAATTTATTATTTCAATTCTTGTTATCTACTTTGTATTGCTAATTTTTTTGTACTTTTATCAAGGAAAATTGTTATATCATCCAAATGTTAATAATTACACCGAAGATGACAAATTAGCTCTTGAAATAAACAAAGTTAACATTACTACTTCAGACCATCATAGTCTTCTTGGATGGTTCTATAAAAAAGATATTTCAAAAAAAACTATTTTATTTTTTCATGGTAATGCCGGATCATTAGAAAATCGAATATATAAACTAAATCATTTTAAAAATTTAGATCTAAACTTTTTGATAATAGCTTGGAGAGGTTTTAGCGGAAATTCTGGCAAACCAAATGAAAAAGGACTTTATGATGATGCAAAAAGTGCTATGAAATGGCTTGAATCTGTTGGAATTAAAGAAGAAAAAGTAATTTTATATGGCGAATCATTGGGAACAGCTGTTGCAATAGAGATTGGCCAAAATAAAAATTTTGCAGGTATAATATTAGAGTCTCCATTTACGTCTATGGTTGAAATGGGTAAAAAATATTATCCTTTTTTTCCTGTGGGATTATTATTGAAAGATAGGTATGAAAGTATAAACAAAATAAAAAATATTAATTTTCCTGTTCTAGTTATGCACGGAAAAAAAGATAAAATTGTTCCTTTTTATATGGGAGAGGAAATTTATAATTTATCAAATATGCCAAAATTTAAATATTTTACTGATCTAGACGATCATATGATGGATTTTGATGAAAAGTTAATAAATGAAATTAATTTATTTATTAAAAATTTAAATTAATTTTTTTTAACTTTTAATAATATTACCAAGCCCAGTAATAGAAGAAATATTGCAGAAGAAAAACCAATTCTTTGGCTGTTTGAAATATAAGTAATAGTACTAACAAGAAGAGGGCCAATAAAAGAAGTTAATTTTCCTGATAATGCAAACAATCCAAAACCTGAAGCTTGATTGTTTATATCTATTGACTTTGTAATAAATACTCTGCTAGCCGATTGAATTGGTCCAATAAAAAAACCATTTATTGATGCAAAAATTAAAAAAAATATTTTTGCTTTAATAAAAAGAATTATTGCCGAAGAAACAATTAAACCAAATAAAGATAAAATAATTACAGATTTTGAAGTAAACTTGTCATTTGCATAACCACCTACTATTGCTCCTATAAAAGCTGTGATATTCATCAATACTGACAATATTAATAAATCTTTAATTTCTAGATTAAATACTCCTACAGCAAATATTCCACCCATAATTATTATTGCATTTAATCCATCAGCATAAAGCATTCTTGCTACTAAAAATTTTCCAAGGTTATTTAATCCTTTATTCCAAATTAAATTTTTGATTTTTTTTATACTATTTGATGATCTGTCTATTTTATTTTTAATTTCTTTTTTTAAAGAAAATAAAAAAGGTATTGAAAAAATTAGGTACCATAAAGAAACAACTATTGAAGTCGCTCTTATATTTTCAGAATTTTCTTTTGTAAGTCCAAATGGCAAAGTATTGTTATCTATAAAAATTTTTATACAAACAATTAAAATTAATATCCCACCTATATATCCTAAAGCGAATCCAAAACCTGAAGATTTTCCTAAATTTTTATCACTTGAAATTTTTTTTAAAATTGAATTATAAAAAATTAAGCTTAATTCATAAAAAAAATTTGCCAGACCAACGATTATTAATGTATAAAACAGGTATTTTTCTGATGGTTTTGAAAACCATAAAAATGACGTTAAAATAATACAAATTATAGTAAACAATTTAACAAATAATCCTGTACAATTTTTTTTGTCAGCAAAACTCCCTAATAGTGGCCCAATTAAAGCAACTAATATTCCTGTAATTCCAATAGCCCACCCCCAGTAAGATTGTCCTAAAACAGGATTAGGAGCTATTTGTTTTGCAAAATAAGTAGAAAAAATAAATGTAATTATAATAGTTGTAAAAGCAGAGTTTGCAAAATCATATAAAGCAAAATTAAATACTTTTTTCATTAAATTTTAAAATCTTATTTTACACATAATTAGGTCACATCATTTACAATATTTTTTTTTATAAGTAACTAATGAAATTATTAATACTTTTCTTATTTTTTGTATTGTTAATTAATCCAAGTTTTTCAGAAAATATTGATAATATATTTTTTATCGGAAAAATGGAATCTTATAACAAGAATTTTACCCTATATTTCAAAACGAGAGAAAAAGCTATTTTGGCCAGAGGTGAAAATTATAATTACATCACTGACTATCCGCAAGATCTCTATATTTATAATCATAAAACAAAAACTGACTTACCATTAATTTCCTATGAATGGTTTCCTAGCAAAGCTAAAAGAATATTAACTAGTTATGATTTTCCAGTTTTTCCAGAAGATTTTGCATACTATTTATTGAAAGATAATAATACTTTAATATTGGTTAGTGCGATTAAAAAAGTAAATAAAAATTTACAATTCGACATATCAAAAAAAAATCTTCAAGCCTACAACAATAAAGGAAAATTGGATTTTATAATTTCATCGATAGCAAAAAAATGTGGGTATTTTGATTTAAATGAAAAATTCAATTGTGATTATTATAAACCTTTGATTTCAAAAAATTTAATTAATTAGATTGAATAAACGCATTTGCAAATTTTTCTGCATTAAATATTTGTAAATCGTCTTCTTTTTCACCAAGTCCTAACGCAATTATTGGTAGTTTATATTTTTTAGCCAAAGCAATGAGAATTCCACCTTTAGCTGTTCCATCTAACTTTGTCATTATTAAACCTGTAATAGGAATAATTTTATTAAACTCTTCTACTTGATTAATTATATTTTGACCTGATGTAGCATCTAAAACCAATATAACTTCATGAGGTGCATTTGGATCAATTTTTTTTGTTACATTTGCAATCTTTCTATATTCATCCATCAAGTTTTTCTTATTTTGCAGCCTGCCTGCCGTATCAATTAACACATAGTTAATTTTATTTGCTATTGCATGTTCTACAGCTCTATAAGCAACTGAAGCCGGATCAGATCCTTGATTGGATTTGATTATTTCAACATCTATTTTTTTTGCCCAATTTTCTAGCTGTTCGATAGCCGCAGCTCTAAAAGTGTCACATGCAGAAAGAATAACTTTGCTTCCATTTGATTTTAAAATTTTACCTATTTTACCAATAGTGGTTGTCTTACCTACGCCATTAACACCTGCAATAAGTATGGCATTTAAACCTTCTTTTTTAGTAATAAAATTTTTGTTTTCTAAAGGCTTCATCAATGTAATTATATAATTTTTTAGAAGTAAATTTACTTCATCCATAATATTTTTTTTTGGATCAATTTTTTCTTGAGCAATTATTTCTTTGATATCTGAGGCAGCTTGAATTCCAACATCGGATTGAATTAAATAATCTTCAATTTTATTTAAAGTATTATCATCAATTTCTTTTTTTACTATGATATCTCGTAATCCAGTTGCAAAAGTTGATGCACTTTTCCTAAAACCTGATTTAAATTTTTCAAAAATTCCCATTATATTATTACTTCAATTTCTTTTATTTCAGAAACAGGACCACTCATATATATCGAGAAATCATATTCGATTCTTATTGAAAGAAATCCTAATTCAAATTGAATATCTGTTTTTTTTGATGTTAATCCATTTAAAAATCCTGCAAAAGCAGTTGCGCACGCCGCTGTTCCGCAAGCCTTTGTTAAACCCGCACCTCTTTCCCATACCCTTACTAGTATTTTATTTTTATTTATCACTTTAGCGAAAGTTACATTACATTTTTCAGGAAATAATTCGTGATTTTCTATTTCGGGTCCAATTTTTTGGATATCAAAATTATCTATGTTCTCAACAAAAAATATTACATGAGGATTGCCAACATTAACAGCGATACCATCAATATAATTAGAATTATCTTTTGATTTAATTTTTATTCCCAAATTTTTTGTGTCTACTTTTTTACTAAGTGGAATTTTATTCCATTCAATTGTTGCTTTACCTATATTTGTTTCGACGAAGTTATTATCTAATATATTTGAATTTAAAATTCCTGATGATGTTTCTAAACTAATTGTTTTTTGGTTGTTTTCGGCAGATAAAAATCTTGCAACACATCTAGTTCCGTTTCCACAAGCTCCCGAGATACTTCCATCAGAATTATAAAAAACCAAAGAGCCATGGCTTGATTGACTTTGGTTGATAAAAATTAATTGATCACAGCCTATAAAATTTCTCTTACAAATTTTTACTATTTGATTTTTAGATAAATTTAGATTTTGTAATCTTTGATCAATGATTACAAAATCATTACCCAAACCGTCCATTTTAAAGGCATTAAATTGCATATACTTAAATACTTAACTTATTTATTGACTTTTTGAACCTCTATTATATTTTCATCCCGTTTCCGCAAAAAACAGCAATTTGCGGTGTCTTTGGGGACAAAGAGATCGACACTAGTCAGCGAGGGTTCGCCCACTAGTGCGATTGCTGCTGTACGAAATTATGTTTGAAAATTTGACAAATAAATTTGAAGAAATTTTTTCTTCATTAAAAAAAGCACCATCTCTTGATGAAAGACAAGTAGATGAAGGTTTAAGAAATATAAGACTGGCTTTATTAGAGGCAGATGTATCCTTACCTGTTGTAAAAGAATTTGTTGAAAAAATAAAACCTAAAGCTTTAGGTCAAGAAATAATTAGATCAACATCACCAGGCCAAATGTTGGTTAAAATTGTTTATGATGAACTTGTAAAACTTCTTGGAGATACTAGTTCTGACGTTAATTTAAATGCAGTTCCTCCTGTTTCAATGATGTTGGTAGGTCTACAGGGATCAGGAAAAACTACTACCACTGCTAAATTAGCAAAATATTTAGAAAAAAATAGAAAAAAGAAATTAATGATGGTTAGCTTAGACGTTTATAGGCCAGCCGCACAAGAACAATTGAAGTTTTTAGGTGAACAAAGCAATATTCTTACATTGCCGGTAATTAACGGACAACTTCCGGCCGACATCTGCAGAAGAGCAATAAGTGCTGCCAATCTTAATGGAGCAGAGATTATTTTATTTGATACTGCCGGCAGAACCCAGATTGACCTTCAAATGATGAGCGAAATAAAACAAATTGAAAGTATTATAAATCCTACCGAAGCTTTTTTAGTTGCAGATTCTTTAACAGGCCAAATAGCAGCTGAGGTTGCAAAAGAATTTAAAAATACAGTTAATCTTACGGGAATAATTTTAACTAGAGCGGATGGTGATGCCAGAGGTGGAGCTGCAGTAAGCATGAAATATGTTTCGCATGTTCCAATTAAATTTTTAGGTGTTGGGGAAAAAATAGATAATTTAGAAATTTTTCACCCAGATAGAATCGCAAATAGAATTCTTGGTATGGGAGATGTTGTTTCTTTGGTAGAAAAAGCAGCTCAAGACCTTAGTGAAGAAAATATAAAAAAAACAGAAGAAAATTTAAAAAAAGGGAATTTTTCAATGGAAGATTATTTAACTCAATTGAGACAAATGAAAAAAATGGGAGGAATAGAAGGAGTCATGTCATTTTTACCAGGTGTTTCAAAAATTAAATCACAAATGGATCAAGCTGGGGTAGATGAAAAAATAATAACTCAAAACGAAGCTATAATTTTGTCTATGACAAAAAAAGAAAGAGAGAACCCAAAAATAATTGATGGTTCCAGAAGAAAAAGAATTGCTAATGGCTCTGGTACAGATGTAGCCACTATCAATAAATTGTTAAAACAATTTAAAATGATGTCTGAAATGATGAAGA
>CAJWKX010000039.1 GCA_913043015.1 uncultured Candidatus Pelagibacter sp.
TTGGTGTAAGAGATGTGTTGTCATGTCGACAAGACCAAGAGTAACTTTTAATGCAAATGGGGTATGTTCAGCTTGTCAATGGCAGGAAGAAAAAAAAACACTAAATTGGAAGGAAAGACAAATAAAACTTGATAAATTATTAACTGAACAAAAATCTAATCCTATTTTCAAGTGTATTAACGCAGTTAGTGGTGGCAAGGATGGATCATATGTTTCTTACTGTCTCAAACACAAAAAAAAGGTTAATTCCCTAGCCGTTACAATCAGGCCTCCTCTGGAACAAAATGTTGGTAAAAAAAATATAATTAATTTTGTAAGAAGTGGTTATGAGCACATTCATATAACTCCTGATGAAGAGGCTATGAGAATATTAAATAAACTTGGCTTTACAGAGTTGGGGTATTCTTATTATGGCTGGCAAATAGCTGTTCATACTGCTTTAGTAAGAGTTGCTATGGCATTTAATATTCCTTTAATTTTTTATTCCGAAGATGGAGATTGCGAATATGGAGGAGATGCCAAACATAAATACGAAGGTATATATGGAATTGATTATCAAATAACAAATTATATCGAAGGTGATTATTTTAAAATTTTAAAAATGTGCGGTTTAAACAAAGAACAATTGTACTGGTTTACATATCCATCAAAAGAAGAAATTTCAAAAAAGGATTTAAAAATAACTCATTGGGGTTTTTATGAAAATTGGGATCCATATAGAAATTATGAAGTAGCCAAAAAACAATGTAACTTGCATGAGAACGAAACTTTAAATGCCGGAACATATACAAATTTTGGTCAAACTGATCAAAAATTTTATTTACTACATATATATTTAATGTATTTAAAATTTGGATTTGGAAGAACAAATATGGATGCTGGTATAGATGTAAGAAGAGGAGCCATGACCAGAGAACAGGCCGTTCAACTTGTTAAAATGTATGATGCTCAAGCTCCAGAAGAATATTATGACGAATTTTGTGAATATTATAAAATGAAGAAAGAAGACTTTTTGGCAACAATTGACAAATGGGTTAATAAAGATTTGTTTGAAAAAAAAAATAGATGGGAACCAAAATTTGAAATTAAATGATTAATAAAAAAACTAAGATTTGTGTTATTGATTATGGTTTTGGCAATATTGCTTCAATTGAAAATGCACTAAACTATTTAAAATTTGACCATAGTTCTTTGAAAACTCCAAATGGCCTAGGTAATTTTTCTCACCTAATTTTACCAGGCGTCGGATCTTTCGAAGCTGGCATAAGCAAGTTAAAAAAATTAGGATGGGAGCTGAAAATAAAAGACTTTATAAAAAATGGAGGTTATTTGTTTGGGATATGTTTGGGAATGCAATTACTTTTTAAATATGGCACAAATGAAAAAACAGATCAACTCATTGAAGGATTGGGTTTTTTTGATGGAAAGTGTAAAAAATTTTTTCAAAACAATCAAACCAACAAACTTCCCCTTCCTCATGTTGGTTTTAATGAAGTTAATCATAACAATACTAAAATATGGGATGGCATTAAAAATCCATCTTATTTCTATTTTATTCATTCTTATAAAGTGAGTTCTTCTGAAGATTCACACAACTATGCAAAAACAACATACGGGGAAGAATTTATTTCTTTTATAGAAAAATCTAAAATTTTTGGCTCTCAATTTCATCCTGAAAAAAGCCATTCAGTTGGATTAAATCTTATACAAAATTTTTGTAACCTACAGTGAGTCTTTTAAAAAGAATTATCTTTTGCCTTTATTACAAGGAAGGTTTTTTTTATCTTAGCCGTAATTTTAGTTTACAAAAGGTTGGTGATGTAGATTGGTTGATAAGAAATTTTGGTTTCGGCAAAGCAACAAATTATATTGATGAAATAGTTATAATATTAGTAAAAAAAAAACCAACAGAGTCAGATTTTAAAAATTTTTTTGTAGGTGTTTTAAAATTAAGGAAAAGTCTCTTTATACCCATTACGCTAGGAGGAGGAATAAGAGATTTGAAAATTTCTAAAAGATTTTTTGATAACGGTGCTGATAAAATATTGATTAATACTTTAGCATTCGAAAACAAAGAAATTATTGAAAAAATAGCAGGTTTTTATGGATCACAAGCTATTTGCGTAATGATAGATCATAGAAGAATAAATAATGAAATTAATTTATATTCTCATTGTGGCGCAAGATTAGAAAAAATATCTTTAAAAAAACATCTTGAAAATTTAAATTCTTTAAATTGTGGAGAAATAATTTTAAATTCTATTGATAATGATGGAAATGCGGCTGGCATAGATTTAACGATTTTAGATAATATAGAAACAAACATAAATAAACCTATATTGATTATGGGTGGGGCGGGCAAACCTGAGCACCTATCTTCAGTTTTAGCTTCAACAAAAATATCAGGCGTAATCACTGCTAACCTTTTTAATTTTCTTGGTGATGGCCTTAAAGTTGCTAGGAATTTTGCTCTAGAAAAAAACATTAGTCTTGCAAACTTTTAGAAATAACATTTATTAAATTTTTTAAACGAATAAAAAATATGATTAAATTACATGAACCTTTTATATCCGGAAACGAGTGGAAGTATATAAAAAATTGTTTAGATGAAGGATGGGTTTCTTCTGCTGGAAAATATGTAGATCTTTTTGAAAAAAAGATAACAAAGTATACTGGTGCAAAGCATGCAGTAGCTTGCATCAATGGAACATCAGCTTTACAAATTTCTTTAAGGTTGGTTGGAGTAGGAACAAACGATGAGGTAATAGTTCCGTCCATGACCTTTATATCGCCAGTTAATGCAATTAATTACAATAATGCTAAACCAATTTTTATGGATAATGACGATTATTATACTATTGATGTTAATAAGACTATTGAATTTCTAAATAAAAAAACACGAACAATTCTAAGAAAAAAAATACCAATTACTATTAATAAAAAAACTGGAAATCACATTGTTGCTTTAATCGTAGTGCATCTTTTTGGTAATGCGACAAAACTAGATAAACTGATTGATTTATGTAGAACGAAAAATATTTCAATCATTGAGGATGCAGCCGAAAGTATTGGTACTTTTTATAAATCAGGCAGGTTTAGGAATAAACACACAGGAACAGTAGGAAAAATTGGATGTCTTTCTTTTAACGGTAATAAAATAATTACGGCAGGCGGCGGGGGAATGATATTAACCAACAATTTAAAAATCGCAAAAAAAGCAAAATATCTTACAACGCAAGCCAAAGATGATCCGATTAGTTATGTACATAATGACATCGGCTATAACTTTCGTCTCTCTAATATCCAAGCAGCTCTGGGTCTTGCTCAACTCGAATCTTTACCAGAATATATAAGGAAAAAAAAAATCATACATGAAATATATAGAAATAAAATAGATAAAATTAAAGGTTTGAGAATATCCAGGACTTCACATTTTAGTAAATGTAATTATTGGCTAAATATTATTGAAATTGATAAAAAATTATCAAAAAAAGATTTTTTAAAAAAAATCCAATATCTTTATAATAATGGTATAGAAGCAAGACCACTATGGTATCCGAATCATTTACAAAAAAAATATAAAAAGTGTCAAACATATAAATTGCATAATGTTAAAAAAATTTATCAAAGCAGATTATGTTTACCAAGCAGCTCTCAGCTGACCCCAAAACAGCAAGATTTTATTTGTCAAAAATTAAATAATATTTTTTAAAAAATGGATAAAGTAATTATAATTGCAGAAGCATGTCAGAATCATAACGGCCAATTAAAGATGGCTTATAAATTGGTTGATGTTGCTAAAAAATGCGGCGCCGACTTTGTTAAATTTCAAACCTCTATACCAGAATTGCATATATCTAAATTTGCTAAGAAAGCAAACTATCAAATTAAAAATTGGAAAATAAAAGAAAACCAACTGAAAATGCTTAAAAAACTTTCTTTAACTTATAACGATTTTAAAAAAATAAAAAAATATTGCAAAAAAAAGAAAATAGAATTTTTATCAACTCCATTTGATTTAAAGTCTATCGATTTTCTAAAAAATTTCAGCATGAAATATTTCAAAATTCCTTCTGGTGAAATAACCAATTTGCCCTATTTGATAAAAGTAGCCAAACTTAAAAAAAAAGTAATATTGTCAACGGGTATGGCAAATTTGATGGAGATTAGAGAAGCTCTCAAAATACTAATCTCGCATGGAACCAAAAAAAAAAATATTACTGTTTTACAATGTAATACAGAATACCCAACACCTTTACGAGATGCGAATATTAGAGCAATGCTTACTATTAAAAAAAAATTTAAAGTTAACGTTGGATATTCTGATCATACGGAAGGTATTGAGTCGTCGTTGGCTGCAGCAGCACTGGGTGCCAGGGTGTTAGAAAAGCATATTACTCTCAACAAAAATTTACCAGGACCAGATCATAAAGCAAGTATTAATCCAAAAGAACTAAAAAAAATGATTGAAGGGGTAAGGAAAATTACCATTGCATTAGGAAATGGAATTAAAAAAATTTCGTCAAGCGAAAGAAAAAATATTAAGATTGCAAGAACTTCAATAGTGGCTTCTAAGGAAATTAAAAAGGGTGAAAAATTTACGAGTAAAAATTTAACAATCAAAAGACCAGGAAATGGAATATCCCCAATGAAATTATTTAAAGTTATTGGAAAAATTGCAAAAAAAAGTTTTTCTAAGGACAAGTTAATAAAATTATGAAAAGAAAAATTTGCATAATCACTGGTTCTAGAGCTGATTACGGTCTTATGCAAATTTTAATTAATAAATTTTATAAGGATAGAGATATCGAATTAAAAATTTTTGCGACTGGCATGCATTTGTTATCTGAGTTTGGTAATACCTACAAGGAAATTATTAAGGATGGTTTTAGAATAGAAAAGAAAGTTAAAATATTAAGTTCTTCCGATACCCCAACTGCTATTTCAAAATCAACCGGTTTAGGAATAATGCGCTTTGCGTCATTATTTGACTCTGTTAAACCAGATTTATTAGTTGTTTTTGGAGATAGATACGAAATAATGTCGGCAGTGATAGCAGCTAATTTTCATCAAATACCAGTAGCCCATATAGGAGGAGGAGATACAACTTTGGGTGCAGTTGATGAATGTATAAGGCATTCAATTACGAAAATGTCTTGGCTTCATTTTGTTTCTAATCTTTCAAGCAAAAAAAGAGTCATTCAACTTGGTGAAAATCCCAAAAGAGTATTTGTTACTGGCAGTCTTGGTGTAGATAGATTGAGAAATGCAAAATTGTTAAATAAAAAGTTAGTTGAAAAAAAAATGAAGTTTAAGTTTAATAAAAAGAATATACTTATAACTTACCACCCAGTAACACTTGAAAAAAATACTTCAGCTTATCAATTTAAAGAAATATTATCAGCAGTTTCTGAATTAAAAGATACAAAACTAATATTTACTTATCCTAACAGCGATACCTTTGGAAGAATTGTTATTACTATGATCGAAAAATTTGTATCTTCAAAAAAATGTGATTCTGTAAAATTTTCTTCTATGGGTCACATAAATTATTTATCTGTGCTTAAAAATGTAGATTGTATTTTGGGAAATTCATCAAGTGGACTTATTGAAGCGCCTTCATTTAAAATTCCGACAATAAATATAGGCGATAGACAAAAAGGAAGATTAAAAGCAAGCAGTGTTATAGATAGCGCACCAAAAAAAAATTTAATACTAAAATCAATTTACAAAATTTATACTAAAAAATTTATGAAAAACTTAAAATATACTTGCAATGCCTATGAATATAAAGATTCTTCAAATAAGATTTATAAAATTATTAAAGATGTAACAATTCCTTCTGAACTAAAAAAATTTTTTTATAATATATGAAAAATTTGTTAATTAAACCAAATGCAAATTTAAAAAAGGCCCTTAAACAATTAAGCAAAATGGGCGAAAAATGTTTAGTTGTTGTTGATAAAAGAAATAGACTTTTGGGGACTCTTAGTGACGGCGATTTAAGAAAAGCTATATTAAAAGGTAAATTTTATAAAAATAAAATTAATGAATTTTATCAAAAGAAATCTACTTTCTTAAGAAAAGAAAATTT
>CAJWKX010000040.1 GCA_913043015.1 uncultured Candidatus Pelagibacter sp.
ATTATCTACCTATACCAAAATAAATTATTTTATCTTTTTTCATTTTATCCGGTAAATAAATATTTCTCATATCATATAATGTAAAATTTTTCTTTCTTGAAAGGTTTTTAAAATTTAAAGATTTAAAATCATTCCATTCGGTATGGATAATAATCAAATCACACAAACTGCATGCAGATTTTATACTGTTACAAAATTTAACATTTTTAATTTTTTTAAATTCTTTTTTTTCGCCTGTAGGATCATAATAAGTGATCTTAGCGCCTTTTTTAGATAAATAAGGTATCATTTTTAAACTAGAAGACTCTCTCATGTCATCTGTATTTGCTTTAAAAGTAACGCCAAGGAAACAAATTTTTTTATTTTTAATTTTATTATTTAATATTTTAGAAACTCTACTTAAAAGTATTTTTGATCTATTTTGATTAGATTTAATTACATTTTTAATTATTGATAAATCTATGTTAAATTTTTTTCCAGTTTCTACAATAGCTCTAGTATCTTTTGGAAAACAAGAGCCTCCATATCCTGGCCCGGTTCTCAAAAATCTACTTCCTATTCTATTATCTAAGCCCATTCCAATTGATACATCTTCAACATTTACATTTATTTTTTCACATAAATTTGCAATTTCATTAATAAAAGTGATCTTGGTTGCCAAAAAAGCATTAGAGGAATATTTAATAAGTTCTGCTGCTCTTCTCGTAGTGTTAAAATATTTAGCTCCTTTGGAAATTAAAGGTGAATAAAGAGATTTTAAAATTTTATTCGATTTTTTATCTGAAGTGCCTATTACAATTCTATCGGGATAAATAAAATCTCTTATAGCCTCACCTTCTCTTAAAAATTCAGGATTTGAAACTATGGAAAATTTTTTTTTTGAAATTTTTCTTGAAATTATTTTTTCAATTTCATCACCAGTGGTAACCGGAACTGTTGATTTTGTAACAATAATTTTAAATGATCTAATATTTTTTCTTATCTCTTTAGAAACATCATATACTTGAGTAAGGTCAGCAGCATTACAATTTTTCTTTATTGGCGTTCCAACACAGATAAAAATTATATCAGATTTTCTTACAGCGCTTCTCAAATCATTTGTAAAATTTAATTTTTTAGTTTTGTAATTTTTAATAACTAATTCTTCTAATCCTGGTTCATAAATAGGAATAATTCCATTTTTTAAATCAAAGATTTTATCTTTCTCTTTATCAACGCAAATTACATCGTTTCCTAAATCAGAGAAACAAGCTCCGCTAACCAAACCAACATAGCCTGTACCTATTATACAGATCTTCATATTTTTGAAATCTCCAAAGATGAATTAATATAGCCCTGCATTGTACCACAGTCTAAATATTTGCCATCAAAGTTGTGACCAATAAATTTATCACCTTCATAAATTAATTTTCTAATTGAGTCAGTTATATGAATTTCTTCACCTTTACCTTTTTTTTGATGTTTTAATTTAGTAAATATTTTTTTTGGTAAAATATACCTTCCGATAATAGCTCTATTTGAAGGAGCGGATTTAATGTCTGGCTTCTCTATAACGTCCTTAATATAAAAATCGCTTATATTAATTTTTGATTTTATTGAAAAGATTCCCCATCTATTAACTGTTTTTTTGTTTACTTTCATACTAGCCATAACTGAACAATTATTTCTTTTAAAAATTTTAATCATAGCTTTAGAACAATTTTTATTAATAATTAAATCATCAGGTAGAAGTAATAAGAAATATTTATCTTTTATAAATTTTTTTGCTTTGTAAACAGCATCGCCTGTACCCATAGGTTTGTTTTGATAAACAAATTTTATCATTTTTTTGTATTTCAATATTTTTTTATACTCAATAATAATTCTCTTATCTTTTTTCTTTCTAATCATTTTCTTAAAAAAACTATCATTATAAAAATATTTTTTTATTATTTGTTTTTTTTTTGAAATAATAAAGATTATTTCTTTAATTCCTGCATCGAAACATTCATCCAAAATATATTCAACACCAGGTTTACCATTAATGGGTAAAAGCTCCTTAGCAAAAACACTGGTAAGTGGTAATAATCTAGTACCTAATCCTGCAAGTGGAATTATAGCTTGTCTTATCATTAAAAATTTTTTAACTATTAATTTGAAGTACCATAAATGAAAATTATTAAAAGCATTAATCAACTAAATAAAGAAGTTAATTTTAAGGCAAACATTGGTTTTGTTCCTACAATGGGTGATCTTCATGATGGCCATTTAACATTGATCGAATCCTCAAAAAAAAAATGTAATAAAACAATTGTAAGTATTTTTATCAACCCTTCTCAGTTTAATAAAAAAAGTGATTATAAAAGATATCCAAGAAATATTACTAAAGACATAAAAATTCTAAAAAGGTTGAAAGTAGATTATGTGTTCTTGCCCAAAAAAAAAGAAATTTATGAAAATAAACGTAACTTGAAATTAAAGTTGAATATAAAAGATAAAATATTATGCGCCAAATATAGAAAAGGACATTTTGAAGGTGTGTTAGGTGTTATTAACAAATTTTTAAATATTATAAAAGCCAAATACATTTTTTTAGGAAAAAAAGATTTTCAGCAACTATATTTGATCAATAAATTAATCAAAAAAAAATTTAATACCAATATTATATCATGCAAAACTGTACGTAATAAAAAAATGGTTGCGTTATCCTCTAGGAATCACTTATTAAATGACAATGATTTAAATATATCCTCTAAAATAGCAAAACTATTAATTAAGTTTAAAAAGAAATTAAATAAAAATTTTAATAATAAGAATAAAATTAAAAAAATTAAAATTGAAATAAATAAATTTAATAATATTAAATTAGAATATTTAGAAATTAGAAATAAGTTCAATCTATCAAAAAAAATAAATAAACATAATTTTAAAATATTTATTGCCTACTACAACAGAAATGTAAGATTAATAGATAATTATTAATTACTGTAAAAAAAAGTATGCCACTCCCAAAAAAGATAAAAAACCAATAACATCGGTTATTGTTGTTACAAAGACACTTGAAGCAATAGCAGGATCTATATTTATTCTTTTAAGTGATACAGGAACTAGAATGCCAAATAAGCCTGCTACTATCATATTGAATACCATCCCTATAGAAATAATTAAAGATAATTGGATATTATTAAACCAAAGTTGAACGACAAATCCGCTGATAATTGCAAAAATTACTCCATTTAAAATTCCAATACTGAATTCTTTTATAATATTTTGTGATAAATTATTTCTAGTTAAATCATTTGTTGCTAATGTTCTAATAGTTATTGCTAAAGTTTGCATTCCTGCATTTCCGCCCATAGAAGCTACTATTGGCATCAAAAAAGCTAGTGCAATCATTTGTTCAATTGTTGCTTCAAACATACTTATCACCCATGTAGCTATAAATGCAGTAAATAGATTTAATAGCAACCAATTAAATCTTCTTTTTGTTTTAATAAAAACGCCATCAGTAATTTTTTCATCACCTACACCAGCCAACCTTAAAGTATCTTCTTCTGCTTCTTCTTTTAATACTGTAAGAATATCGTCACTGGTAATCATTCCTACAAGTTTATTATTTTTTTCAACTACGCAGGCAGAATTTAAATTATAATTTTCAAATAAGCGACTCACCTCCTCTTTATCCATATCAACTGGAATAAAAAATTGCGTTTCTGACATTATGGAAATCATTTTAGCTTCTCTTGGTGTTCTAAGGACTTTTGATGAAGGAACTGTACCAATAGGTTTAAATTCATTATCTACAATATATATTTCTAAAAATTCATCTGGCAAATCCTTATTTTCTCTTAAATAATCAATAGTTTGTCCGACAGACCAATTACTAGGAATTGCTGTAAACTCTCTTTGCATTATTCTTGCAGCAGAGTCTTCTGGATAGCTTAAACTTTCCAATAAAACAAACCTATCTTTTGGTGGCAAAGAAGTTAAAATATCATTTTTATTCTTTTCATCGATATTTTCTAAAATTTTAATAGCATCATCTGACTCAAGATTTTTAAGAATATAAACTATTGAATTAGTTGAAAGATATTTAATGATTTCTGATTGAATTGACTCGTTTAATTCTACAAAAACTTCTGGGTCAATTTTAAAATTATTTAATTTAATTAAATTCTCTCTATCTGTTGGGTTTAAATGTTCAATTATATCAGCGGCATCAGCGGGATGCATTTCATTAAATGAATTTGTAATAAATACAGCATCATTGTTAGCAATTTTATCAGTGACAACTTTAATATATTCTTTATTAAATTCAAAATTGACTTTTTTATCTTTTATTTTTTTTACAACAGTCATAAAATCTAAATTTTAATAAGGAACTATTAATACATAATTTATATAATACAATTCTTTAATGAATATAGAGATAAAAAAATCAGTAAAACCTATAGAATATACTAAAGCTATTAAATATTTAGAAAATAGAGTTGTTGAGGTAAATAACAACAAATCAAAAGAACTGATTTGGTTTTTAGAACATCCATCAGTATATACGGCAGGATCTAGTTATAATAAGAGTGAAATTTTAGATAGTTCTATAAATTTGATCAAAACAAAACGAGGAGGTAAAATTACTTGGCATGGACCTGGTCAATTAGTTTGTTATTTTGTACTAAATTTAAATAACAGAAAAAGAGATATTAGAAAATTCATTAGTATAATTGAAAATTCAATCATTAAAACTCTTAAAGAATATGATATAGAATCTCAAAGTGATAGAGAAAATATTGGTATATGGGTTAAATCAAACAATAATATAAAAAAAATTGCTGCCATTGGAATTAGGATTAAAAGATGGATTGCATACCATGGATTTTCTATAAATATTGATAACGATTTAAATAATTACAATAAAATAATTCCATGTGGAATTAAGGATAAAGAAGTGACAAATCTTAGATCTATTAAAAATCAAAATTACAATAATTTAAGTGACAAAATATTAAATAATCTAATTAATAATTTAAAAATTTAAGTCTTTTTGCTTTTAATAATTTTTTAAAATAATCTGGTAATAAAGCGGTATAAGTAAATTTTATTTCATTAATCATAAACCTAACTTGATAAGAATGAAGCATTAATTTTTTACTTAAAGATTTTTTTATATTTTCAAATTTATATTTATTATCACCATAAATTGGATGTCCTATTGCGAAAAGCTGTTTTCTTAATTGATGTTTTCTACCTGTTATAGGATTCATTTCAACAAGTGAACAATAAGAATTCTTATCTAATACTTTAAATAATGTCTTAGTTTTTTCTAATATTTGCTTTTTACCTTCATATCTAATTAAATCATTATTCCAAACTCCAGAATTTTTTTCAACTTCGCCATGACATATTGCAAGATATGTTTTGTGAATTTTTCTTAATCTAAATAGCGAGGTAAGCAACTTTGCTGTATCTCTATTTTTTGCAATTAAAAAAACTCCTGAAGTTTCTTTATCTAATCTATGAACTGAAAAAGGTTTTGTATTTTCAAAAATTTTACTTTTTGCAAAAATATCTATTAAATTTTTTTTTGATTTAGTTCCACCTTGAACAGAAATACCAGAATCTTTATTAACAACTAGAAAATTATCATTATTATCAATAATTAAATTCTCATTATCTTTAATAATCTGATTTGTAGGTTGATATTTAATTTTTTTTTTGATGTTTTTTTCTTCGAATTTGAAATTAAAAAAATGAATTTCATCATTCAATTTTAATTTAACTGAACTTTTAACTTTTTTTTTATTTAATTTAATTTTTCCTATACGGAGATTTTTTTCAACTAAATTTTGTGGAACTTTTCCAATATTATTTCTTATCCATCTATCAATACGCATATTTACAGATGAAAAGTCTATTTTGTAAGACTTATTCATTAATTTTGTAATATTTTTAGGCTGTAGTTATTTGCTTTTCTTCTTTATTTACTTTAGAGATTATCTTTTTCTTTTTATCTATTTTTTTAGCCTCTGCATCTCTATCTACAAATTCTATAACAGCCATTGGAGCATTATCACCATATCTAAATCC
>CAJWKX010000041.1 GCA_913043015.1 uncultured Candidatus Pelagibacter sp.
TGATAAAAAAATCAAAAAAAATAAGCAATTATTTTGATAAAAGCGAATATGATGTACTCGTTTCTACTGGTGAACAGATGGCATGCGCATTAATTGCAGGCCGTTTAAGACATCTTGGTTATAAATCACAATCATGGATGAGTTGGCAAATTCCAATTATTAGTGAAGGGTCATATGGATGTTCAAGAATTAGTTTCATTAATAAAAATAAAATTATGAAATTTATAAATTCAGGTGGAATACCAGTGATAACAGGTTTTCAAGGAATAAATGAGAGTAATAGAATAACAACACTGGGAAGGGGAGGTTCTGATGCTTCAGCAATTATGTGTGCAAAATTTTTTAACGCACAAAAATGTATAATTTATACAGATGTTGATGGCGTTTATACAACTGATCCAAATACTTTAAAAAAGGCAAAAAAAATAAAAGTTATTTCTTATGAAGAAATGCTAGAAATGGCATCATTAGGAGCAAAAGTTATGCAACCAATTTCCATACAAGATGCAAGATTAAATAGAATTGACGTTGATGTAAAATCTTCATTTGTTGGTAAAACAGGAACTTTAATTACAAAGAGAAAAAATATTATTAGAAACAGGACAATTACAGGAATAACATCCACTAAAAATGATGCAAAAGTAACCCTTGTTGGAGTTAAAGATAAACCTGGAGTAGCTGCATCAATATTTTATCCTCTTTCTCAAAATTCTATAAATGTTGATATGGTGGTCCAAAATATATCAGCTAATGGAAAGGAGACTGATTTAACATTTACTATTAAATCTGAAGATTTATCTAAAACTCAAATGCTAATTAAAAAAAATACAAAAATAAAATTTAAAGATTTAATTGTCGATAAAAATGTTTCTAAAGTCTCAATTGTTGGAGTTGGAATGATAACTACTCCTGGAGTGACATATAGAATGTTCCAAGCATTAGCTAAAAAAAATATTAATATTTTAGTTATATCGACTTCAGAGATAAAAATTTCTGTTTTAATAAGCAAAAAAAACCTAACAAAAGCTATTTCTGTCCTTCATAAAGAGTTTAAATTAGATAAATAAATAATGAGTCTAAGACCGTTTAGAGATATTCGTAGAAGAAAAACCAAAGTAATCAATGTTGGTGATGTTAAAATTGGTGGAGATAATCCAATTTCAGTCCAATCAATGACAAATACTTTAACAACAGATGTTAAGGCTACTATTAAACAAATAAATGAGATCGTCAAAGAAGGAGCAGATTTGGTTAGAGTTTCATGTCCCGACGAAAAGTCTGCTATAGCTTTAAAGGAAATTACAAAACATGCTCCAGTCCCGATAATTGCAGACATCCACTATAATTACCGTTTGGCAATAATAGCTGCGGATAATGGAGCAAAATGTTTAAGAATTAATCCTGGAAATATAGGAAACAAAAAAAGGGTTCATGAAATTTTGAGTGCGGCAAAAAAAAATAATTGTTCAATAAGAATTGGAATTAATTCGGGTTCTTTAGAAAAAGATATTCTTGAAAAATATAAAGAACCTTGCCCAGAGGCTTTGGTTGAAAGTGCATCACGAAATATTAAAATATTAGAAGATCAAGATTTTATTAATTTTAAAATAAGCGTTAAATCATCAGATGTTTTTTTATCTATTGCCGCTTACAGGCAATTAGCAAAAGTTTGCGATTATCCTTTACACCTAGGAATTACAGAAGCTGGTGGTTTTGTTACTGGCAGCATTAAATCTTCTATTGGACTTGGAACATTACTTTTAGAAGGTATTGGAGACACTTTAAGAGTTTCATTATCTGACGATCCAATTAAAGAAGTCAAAATTGGAAATGAAATTTTAAAATCATTAAATTTAAGAAATAGAGGTGTAAAAATTATTTCTTGTCCTTCGTGTGCTAGACAAGCTTTTCAGGTTATTGATACTATAAAAATATTAGAAGATAAGTTGTCTCATATTAAGACACCGGTTTCTTTATCTATTATAGGATGTGTTGTAAATGGACCAGGAGAGGCAGCACTGACCGATATAGGAATAACGGGTGGGGGAAAAGGAAATAATATGCTTTATATTAAAGGATTTCAAACAGAGAAAGTGTTAACAAAAGATATAATTTCTAAGGTAGTTGAGCTAGTAGAAAAGAAAGCACAAGAAATAGAAAATAAAAATTAATGATTCCAGTAAAAAAAGTTGAAGACTTGATAAAAAATCATACTAATCTTGAAAATGAATTTTCATCAGGAAATATTGACAAAAAATTATTTGCTGAAAAATCAAAAGAATATTCAGATTTAAATGAAATAATTAGAGAAGCAAAAGATTACATTTTATTTGAAAAAAATAAAAGTGATTTAGAAAAAATTATTAATGATCATTCAAGTGATAAAGAAATTGAAGAAATTGCAGAAGTAGAACTTCAAGAAATAATAAAACAACATGAAATTAATGAAAAAAAAATAAAACTATTTTTGCTACCCAAAGATGAAGCAGATTCGAAAAATGCAATCATTGAAATTAGAGCTGGTACGGGAGGTCTTGAAGCTAGCCTATTTGCTTCGGATTTGTTTAAAATGTATGAAAAAATTAGTCATAAGAAAAAATGGACTTTAGAGATTATTAGTATTTCAAAAAGTGATGCTGGCGGTTTAAAAGAAGTTATTGCTCTAATTAAGGGTAAAAATATTTACTCATCATTAAAATATGAAAGTGGTGTTCATAGAGTACAAAGAGTGCCGGATACAGAAACTCAAGGAAGAGTCCATACTTCTGCCGCAACAGTGGCTGTACTACCAGAGGCTGAGGAGGTTGATGTTAAAATTGAAGATAAAGATTTAAGAATAGATGTGTTCAGAAGCAGTGGACCTGGCGGCCAAAGTGTTAATACTACAGATTCAGCTGTTAGAATTACACATATACCCTCAGGAATTGTAGTGAGTCAACAAGATGAAAAATCACAGATTCGAAATAAAGAAAAAGGATTAAAAATTCTTAGATCTAGAATTTACGAATTAGAGAGACAGAAAAGGGATGAAGCCAGATCTAAAGATAGAAAAAATAAAATAGGAACCGGTGATCGTTCTGAAAGAATAAGAACTTATAACTTTCCTCAAGGCAGAGTCACTGACCATAGAATAAATCTTACTATACATAAGCTTGAAGAATTTATGCAAGGAGGCATTTTTGATGAAATAGTTGAAAATTTGATTTTGCAAGCTCAAGAGGAAGAGCTAAAAAATTTAAATTAAGATGAATTATCAAACAGTTTTATCTGAAGCTACAAAAACCTTAGGAGATCAATTGATTAAAAATCCAAAATTAGATTGTGAAATTTTACTTTCCAATGCTTTAAAAATTAAAAGAGAAAAATTATTAGTAAATCTGAAACAAGAAATAAATAAAAAAGATTTAAATAATTTTTATAATTTAATTAATAGAAGAAAAAGAAAAGAACCTATAGCATACATTATTGGCTACAAGGAGTTTTGGAAAAAAAAATTTATGGTAAATGCCAATGTTCTGATTCCAAGACCAGATACAGAACACTTGGTTGAAGAAGCATTGAAATATATACCAAAGAACTCTTCATTGAATATTTTAGACATCGGTACAGGATCCGGATGTATAATTCTTTCAATACTCAAAGAGAGAAATAAATGTTACGGTGTAGCTCTTGATATATCAAAAAAAGCATTAATTGTTGCCAAATGTAATGCAAAAATGCAACAGATTAAAAATAGAATTAAATTTTTTAACTACGATATTGACAAACTTAACTTCGGTAAATATGATGTAATATTATCTAATCCTCCGTATATAAAAAATTTTAAAATTAACTATTTGGATGAGGATATAAGGTTTTTCGAGCCAAAGGTAGCTTTACGTGGTGGAATTGATGGGTATTCAAAGATTAAAGCTATAATTAATAGATGTTCGATTTTGATAAAAAAAAAAGGAAAATTGCTTTTAGAAGTTGGTGATGATCAGATGAATCAAACGACTAGATTGTTAAAAAGGAAAGGTTTTTTTATTAATAAAATAGTAAAAGACTTAGCAAAAAATAACCGATGCATTATATCTACGAAAATTTAGATAAATAATTTTATATTAATGAGAAATTACAAAAAAAATAACAAAAGAAACAGATTTAGAAATAATACTGAAAGAAGTTTTTATAGAAATGGTAATGAGCAAAAATTTAGTACAGATTTTTCTACAAATACTAATTTCAAGAGAAAAAATCCAGGCAGAAATAACCAAAATGCTCCAAAGTTGGTTGAGAAGTATACAAATCTAGCAAAAGAGGCTTTATCTAACGGTGATAAAATTCTTTATGAAAATTACCTTCAGCACGCAGATCATTTTATAAGAATACTTGGAGATAAAGAAAATTTTATAAATAATGCACAAAACAATAACGAACAAATCGATAAAAATACCAGTTCTGAAAATAGTGAAGAAATATCAAAACCAAATGTTTCAGTTATAGTTTGATTAAATTCTTTTTAAAATTAATTTTTTTTAGCAATTAATTCTGATTTTAAAACTTCAATCTTAATTTTTTCAATTTCAAAAATTTCTCTCTGTTTACCTTTAAGGATTTTACCTGAAGGTAATTTTAATTTTTTAGAATTGACTTTTTTTCCATTTACGATTACTTCATAATGTAAATGTGGCCCAGTAGACATACCTGTTGAACCAACATAGCCTATAATTTGTCCTTGTTTAACTCTAATCCCTTCTTTTATTCCTCTGCCAAACTTTGACATATGTGCGTATACAGTTGAGTAAGTTGAATTGTGTTTTATTTTTACACATTTGCCACCACCACCGCACCATCTTGATTTAACTATTTTTCCACTTCCTGATGCCATTATTGGGGTTCCTGTTGGTGCAGAAAAATCTGTACCTTGATGCATTTTATTAAATCCTAAAATTGGATGTTTCCTTATTCCAAAACTTGAAGAAAGTCTTGCACCATTAATTGGTGTTTTCATTAGACTTTTTCTTACACTTCTACCAAACTCATCAAAATGTTCATAACCTTCTTTAGTTTTAAAAATGTATAAAGGATTTTCTCTTCCTTGAAGAATTAGATTTGCATATATGATATTTCCAGTCTCTACAATTTTTTTATTTTCATCTAAAAAAGTTTCATAAATTATTTGGAAATTATCATTTTTCCAAATATCTCTTTGAAAATCTATTTGAAATCCATAAATTCTTGCAAAATCAATAATCACGTTTGGTTGAATACCAATATCAATTGCAGCAGAATATAAACTGTTACTTATTTCTGCCTCTTTATGTGTAATTATCTTTGTAAGATTTTTTTCAATTTCTGTGTATTCAAAATTATCAATTTTAGTGTTATGAGTAAATTTTATTGTTTTAGTTTTTGATCTTTCTACTGAAAATTCTAAAATTCTAACTGGATTTTGTCTATCAACTTTAAACGAAATTTTTTGATTTTTATATAAATTATTTATAAATTTGAATTTTGAAACTTTTTTTAAAACTTTCTTTTTTTCATTTTTGGGAACATCTAGTTCGTTCAATATTTTTTCAAATGTATCGCCATATTCAATTTTAAAATCAATTGTCTTATATCTTGGTTTTAAGTTTTCAATAATCGAATAGGCAGTTTTTTTTAAATAGATATTTTCTAAAGTTTTTTGAATCGATTCAATTTGATTATTTTTATAAGTGGAATAAAAATTTACAGCTAAAATACTAGCACTCAATAAAATAATTAGCCCAATAAGGTGTATATGATTCCGTATTTGTTTTACTAATTTGATTTTATTCATATTGTACGAATATCAAAAAATCATTGAATTTTGGAGCTTTTTTGACATTTTTTTTAAATCTAATCACTTGATTTCCACATATTTTAGAATATAAGCGTCACACTCAACACTGAAAAGTTGTTTATTATTAGGCTTAATATATATGCCTAATTAGCTATTTTATAAGTAAAAATTTAAGAAGAGAAGTGTGGACGGTTAA
>CAJWKX010000042.1 GCA_913043015.1 uncultured Candidatus Pelagibacter sp.
TATAAGAGGAATACTACTGACGATGTATGATAAAAGAAATAAGCTCTCTGGCGAGGTAGAAAAAGAGGCAAGAGACTATTTTAAAGAAAAAGTTTATCAAACAATTATTCCAAGAAATGTTAGATTGTCCGAAGCACCCTCTCATGGAGTTCCAGTTTTGATATATGACAAGACATGCCTTGGTAGTAAATCATATTTTGCTTTTGCAGAAGAATTTTTAAATCAAGAAAAATTACTAGAAAGTGCCGCATGATAAATCCATTCAAAACTAAGAGAGGTTTGGGAAGAGGTTTATCTTCACTTATAGGTGATACTGGCATATCTTCTAACAAAAATAAACTATCTATAAGTTCAATTATTAGAAATAAATTTCAGCCTAGAAAAATATTTGATAAAGAAAGCTTAGATGAACTTACGAACTCAATAAAAGAGAGAGGAGTTATACAACCTATTGTAGTTAGAAGATCAGAAGATCAAGATGATAAATTTGAAATAATTGCAGGTGAGAGAAGATGGTTAGCGGCTCAAAATGCAGGTTTACATGAGGTTCCTGCTGTAGAAGTAGAGGCAAATGATTTGAAATCTTTAGAGTTTGCTATAGTTGAAAATGTCCAAAGACAAGATCTAAATCCAATAGAAGAGGCCCAAGGTTATCAAAAATTAATTGAAAAATTTAATTATGATCAGGAAAAAGTAGCTAAATTTATAGGTAAGAGCAGAACACATATTGCTAATTGTTTAAGACTCCTTTCGTTGCCAAAAGACATAATTTTACTAATAGAAGAAGGCAAACTATCTCAAGGTCATGCAAAAATACTTGTTGGTTTAGAGAATTCTTATTTTCTAGCTAAAAAAATTATTGATAAAAAATTATCAGTTAGACAATCGGAAAATTTAGTGCGTGTTTTAAAAAGTTCAAAAAAAATTAAAACTATATTGCAGGATCCAAACCTTAAAAATTTTGAAGAAAGCATTCAAGAAAAAACTGGGATTAAAGTTTTAATTAGAAATAAAAAAAATAATACAGGTCAAATAACTTTTGAATACAAAGATCTTGATCAGCTCAATAGATTAATAATGGTTATAAAAGCTAATTATTGACTTGGTTAGCTGTACTTAAAACAAAATCATACAGAATGTTAAGAGAATTTACGGAATTTTTTTTAATTAATAATTCAATATCATTAATTTTAAAAATCAACTTTTCTGTATCAGCCAAAGTCCAATTCAAAATTTGATTTTTAACAATCTCTTTATCTTTCCAGAATATTGGTGGTTTATATGATGATATGGTTTGATCGATACTATTATTTTTTTCAAAATCTTTTTTGAGTTGCAACATTCTTTTAGATTTTAAAAGCAAAGTTTTTATTATTAATATACAATCACCTGATGAAAAATTATTTTCATTAAGTATTTTAATTGTTTTATTAAAATTCCTCGATAGGCAATTATCAGCAAGTTCAGATACACTATAATTCTCGGCAAGATTAGTTAATTTTATGATTTCCTCTAAGCTAATTTTTTTTTTCCCTTTAATAAAATATGATATTTTTTCTAGTTCATTATTTAAATTTTGACGATCTCCACTACAACGATTAACTATTAAATTTGTACCTTCTTGAGAAATTGGAATATTATTTTCTTTAAAAAAATTATTTGCGATTAAGTTTAAAGTTTTTGCATCATCAGAGTAAAAAGGTATACAAATAATTTCTTTTTCTTTTTCAAAGAAAACTCTAAGTTTCGATCTTTTCTCTAAACCTTTAGAATTTATTATTAAAGTAATGTCTTTTAATTTTTTATTAAATAATTCTTTAACTATATTAATAATTTTTTCACTTGTTCTTGATATAATTAATAACCTTTTGTCCTCGAAAAAAGACTTGTTCATTAAACTAGATATAAAATTTTCAAAATTATTAATTATTTCATTTTCTTCAAAACGATCTATTTTTCCTTTAAAATTATTAATAAAATAGTCATTTATTATTTGATTTTTAAAACCTTCGTTATCTCCATAAAATAAAAAAATACTTGATTTAATTGCTCTTAATTTTTGCAACTCAAATGTTTTAATAATCATATTAAATTAAAGCGTTTGTAAAAAAATAATTATATCTTCAGAAATTTTTTTAATAAGATTCTTTGTAGTATTTTCTTCGTATTGTTTTAATTCAAATTTACCTGATTTGTTATCATAATTTTGAGTTTCTTTAAAAATTTTAGCAATCATTAATTCATTATTGTTTAGAACTTTTAATTCATTTATAATCTCTATTCTGAAAGTTTTGGGATTACCTTTAGTGTCTTTTGATGATATAAATTTTTTATACTCTGTAGTTATTATTAAATCATATAACTTTATACCTTTTGAAGTATTTTTATAATTTTCTAAATTTTTTAATAAAGCTCTATTTAACTTATCATTTCCGTTAACATCTATTTGACCTATTGAAAATTTTATATTTTGGTCAGAAAAAATTGGTTGATATCCGCACCCAAATATAAAAATAAAAAAGAATATTAATATTTTGTTTTTTAATTTCATTTAATTCACTAAAAAATTAATTAATCTATTCTTTACGAAATAGTATTTATTAATAGTTTTATTTTTTAAAATTTCTTTGGTTTTTTCATTATTTTTAATTTCATTAATAAGTTTTTCTTCTGTAATATCTTTCTTGGTTTTTAGGATATTTCTCTTTTTCCCATTAATTTGTATTACAATATTCACTTCTTCATTCTCGATTTTACTTTTATCTATCTTGGGCCAATTTTGAAATATTTCAAGTTGTAAGTCATTTAAACATTCAGCAGCAAAATGAGGTATAATTGGAGACAATATAGTTAATATTTTTTTATAATTCACTAAAAGGTTTGAATAATTTACTTCATTATTCAATTTTTCATTCAAATAATTATATATTTCATAAATATTGGCTATAATTACATTGTAATTGAATTTTTCTAAGTTGTAATTGATTTTATGAATAAATTGGTTAGTAAATTTTGAAATTTCATCGTTCTTATCCATACCTTGATATTGCTTATTTGAAAGCGATTTAATTTCTTCATGTAGATTCCAAAGCTTTTGTATGAATTTATATGAAGCAATCATTCCTTGTTCAGACCACTGCACATCTTTTTCTGGGGGACTATCTGAAAGGATAAATAATCTAACCGCATCAGCGCCGTAATTTTCAATAATTATTTCAGGATCAATAGTATTTTTTTTTGATTTTGACATAGATTCTGAAGGACCAACAATTACTTTTTTTGTTTGATCTTTTTTTAGAAAATAATTTTTACCATCTTTAGTTTCAATTTCATCTAGGCTTAACCATTTATGATTTTCATCTTTGTAGGTTTCGTGACAAACCATTCCTTGAGTGAACAATCCTTGAAATGGTTCCTTTAAATTGAATTTTTCATTTTTATAATTTAGCGCCATAGTAAAAAATCTTGAATAAAGTAAATGTAATATTGCATGTTCAACACCGCCAATATATTGGTCAACAGGCATCCAATATTTTATTTCATCGTAATCAAAACCATATTTTTCATTATTGGGAGAACAAAATCTGATAAAATACCACGATGAATCAACAAAAGTATCTAAAGTATCTGTTTCTCTAGTTAATTCTTTTCCATTTATTTTTATTTTTTTCCATTCCTTAGCACTGTCTAGCGGATTGCCTTTGCAATTAAGATTAATATTTTCCGGTAATTTTACTGGTAGATCTTTTTTGAGAATAGGAAAAACATTTTTATCTTTGTCGTAAGCTATTGGTATTGGACAACCCCAATATCTTTGTCTTGATACACCCCAATCTTTTAATCTAAAGTTAATTGTTTTTTTTCCTAATTTTCTTTTTTCTAGCATCTCTATAGTTTTAATAATTGACTCCTCGGGGACTTTAAGATCATTAAGAAATTTTGAATTAATTATTTTTCCTGGTCCTGTATATGCTTTATCTCCATCTCCAATAATAAACTTGTTATTACTGTAGAGATGACCAGATGAATCAAGCGGCTCTACTACTGGTGTTACTTTTAACTTATATTTTCTTGCAAAATCCAAGTCTCTCTGATCATGTGCTGGACATCCGAAAACTGCTCCAAAACCATAATCCATCAAAACAAAATTTGCAAAATATACTGGAACTTTCTGTTTTTCATCCAATGGATTAGTGGCTGATAAATTTGTTTTGAATCCAATTTTTTCACCTTGGGCAATAGATTCTTCAGTTGTTCCTGTTTTTGAACATTCTTCTTTAAATTTAATAAATTCTGGGTTATCTAAAAAATATCTTGAGACAGGATGATCAACAGAAACAGCTAAAAAAGAAAATCCGAATAAAGTGTCAGGCCTTGTTGTAAAACATTTGATTGTATTTATTGGTAATTTGCCCTCTATTTTAAAATCTATTTCACAGCCAAAAGACTTACCAATCCAGTTTTTTTGCATGGTTTTTACTTTATCTGGCCAATTTTTCAATTTATCTAATCCTTCAAGAAGTTCTTCTGAAAACTTTGAGATATTAAAAAACCATTGATTTAATTTTTTTCTTTCAACTGAGGCACCTGACCTCCATCCTTTTCCATCAATCACCTGTTCATTTGCTAAAACTGTTTGTTCAACAGGATCCCAATTTACGTAATTTTCTTTCCTGTAAACTAAACCTTTTTCATATAGTTCTAGAAAAAAAAGCTGCTGGTGCTTGTAATATTCTTCGGAGCAAGTTGATATTTCTCTATCCCAATCTAAAGATAAACCCATTTTTTTTAATTGATTTTTCATCACAGAAATATTTGTCTCGGTCCAAGTTTTTGGATGCAAATTATTTTCTCTAGCAGCATTTTCAGCAGGCAAACCAAAAGAGTCCCAACCCATGGGATGTAAAACATTATATCCCTGCATTAATTTTACTCTAGCTAATACATCTCCAATCGTGTAATTTCTCACGTGACCCATATGAATTTTTCCAGATGGGTAAGGAAACATTTCCAAGCAATAAAATTTTTTTTTATTTTTATTGATCTCAGTTTTAAATGATTTATTTTTTTCCCAGTAATTTTGCCATTTTTCTTCAATGACTTTAAAATTATATCTGTTCACTTATTTTAGAGTTTTAGGACTTGTTTTTGTATTCTTTAAAATTTTTTTCCTTTTTCTGTTTTTTATAAATAGTTGCTTTTTTTAAAATACTCTTTTTTAATTCAGCAATAAGACTACCTTGATTTTCAGTAATTTTGCAACTCATGCTACTTGCACAATTTTTCATAAAAATTTTTACATCCAACGAATCAACACGGATTTCATTAGATAAAAATCTTATTGTAATTTTGATTGATTCATTATTTGATTTTCCATCATTGTACCAATCTGTAATAATTATACCTCCACTATAATTGGCTGATAACAAAGGCATGAAATCAATTGTGTCTAAAGAAGCTCTCCAAAGTTCATTTGAACTAGCGAAATCAAATGTTCCTCCTTTTTTATCGCCAACGTTATCCATTAATCTAAAACCTCTTCCTTCTTCCATATTTTTTTTAATTCTTTTTTCTGGTTCAGGAGGGTATTCTTTTGCAGAAACTTTTTTGTATTTGAAAGCATCACAGGAAGTTAGTAAAAATAGTGATGACATCAAAAAAATTATCATTTTCAACTTAGAAATTTTTATTTTGCTCATTTTAATTAAAGTTAACTTATTATTAATTAATAGTTATTAAATTGTATTTGATATTTCATATAAAATTAAAAAAGTCACTATTTAAGGGCCTAATTCAATGATGTATTTTTGCAACACATGTAAAAATAAGTTGATAAATATATAAAAAAACCAAAAAAATATTAACTCTTTTGTTAAATATTATCTGTTTATAATTAATTATATACAAATAAGGAGTAAAATATGAACAACATTAAAAAACTAGGATTAACTGCTCTTGCAGGATCTCTAGTGGCTTCTTCTGCATTTGCAGGAGAT
>CAJWKX010000043.1 GCA_913043015.1 uncultured Candidatus Pelagibacter sp.
TAAAAACATTTCTATTGAAAGATTTTGATTTGACACAATATATAACTCATCCATAGTTTTAATTGTGAACTGCCAAAACAAAATTAGTGTTTCTACAGACAAATTACTAGCAAGTTGGGAAATTTGTTTGAATTCTTCATCATTCAGAGAAAAGTTAGTCCCTTCTAATTTCAGTGATGAGATATTTTTAAAATAATAAAGAAGTTCTAAAAAATCATTAAGAAATACTTTTGGTTCCACTCCCGCATCATATATAGATCGATATATTTTAATTACTTCTTCTTCATTGCCTTCGAACAAATATTTAAAAAGTTCAATTAAAGAACTTTTATCGAAATATCCAAAAATTTTTTGTGCAATTTTTAAATTTAACTCTTTACCTTCTGTTTGAGTAATTAATAATCGATCAAGTAAGCTGAGGCAATCTCGAACTGAGCCTTCTGAGACTTTAACAATTAGTTTTAATGCATCATCGCCTATTTTAATGTTTTCTTTATCTTTATTTTCAAGTTCATAAATTTTTTTAACATACTCAAATAGCTCTTTTGATTTAACTCTTGACAAGTCATAACGTTGGCACCTGCTTAAAATAGTAACAGGTAATTTTCGAGGATCAGTAGTTGAGAAAATTATCTTAAGGTATGAGGGAGGATTCTCCAATGTCTTCAATAGTGCTGACATTGCCGAAGAGGACATTTGGTGCGCTTCATCCAAAATATATATTTTGTATTTTCCTAAAGTCGGTGGAAACTTGGCTATTTCAATTAATTCTCTCACATCGTTTACGGATGTCTTATTTGCGCTGTCCATTTCTAAAACGTCTAAATTATTAGAATTTGAAATAGACTCGCAGTTCTCACAAAATTTTTCTTTGCATAAGTTTTCAATTCCATTAACACACATTAAACTTTTGGCTATTAGTCTAGCCAGCGTAGTTTTGCCAGTACCACGTATGCCTGTTAGTAAATATGCATTAGGAATTTTATTAGATTGAATGGAGTTATAAATTGTATCTCTTATTATATCTTGGCCAATTAAATCATCGAAGACTCTAGGTCTATACTTTGTTGCTAATACAGAATTTTTTGACATATTTTCTTAAAGGGCCAACCAACCTGGAAAATAATGGCTACCTTTGCTGCCTTTCGACCCTGGAGGATTAACCTTAAATCCACCTGATTGACCCAACTTTATTATATCAGTATAAAATTCTAATCTACAACAAACTTAATTAAATTTATTTTTTCCTAAATGGATCTTGTTTAAACACCCCTAAGAGTTGAAATTCAGTGCAGTGTAACTCTAAGTCCTGTAAAGATTCAGCAATTTTTTTCTCTTCTATATGACCATCAACTTCACACAAAAAAAAGTATGAAGAAAATGTACCCTTCTCAGGAAAAGATTGTAGCTTAGTCATGTCACACGATCTTACGGCCATTCCAGATAATGCCTGGTAGAGAGCCGCTGGTTTACTTTTCAGCTTAAATAAAAAAGATGTTATATATTTTTCATTTTCTTTAAATTCCGGTTGAACAATATCTTTTTGAAAAATTAAAAAGCGTGTAAAATTTACTTTATCATCTTGAATATCAAATTTTAGAACATTCAAGTCATAAATTTCTGCACTAAGTTTTGATGCTATTGCCGCTTTAGATTTATCCTTCGTTAAAGAAACAAATTGTGCACTGCCCGCAGTGTCCGCCATGACGTTTTCGATTAAATTATGTTTTTTAATAAAACTAGAAGATTGACTCAACGCAGCTGTATGTGAATATACAGTTTTTATATCTTCTATTTTTGCGCCTGGCAAAGATAAAAGATTGTGATTTATTAGAAAGAAATGTTCTGAATAAATGTTTAATCGATATTTAAAAATTAGAAATTCGATATTTATGTTACCAATTAGTTGGTTTTGTTCAGGTATAATTGCTTTTATGCTATTATCATTACTTGCTAATTGAAAACATTCATCGAATGTTTTGCATGCTATAGTCTCACATCCGTGATAATTTTCCTTCACACAACTTTCGCTATAACTTCCTGGTATTCCTTGATATGCAATTTTCATAAATTTAAATCTTATATTCTATTAATTTTTGGTTTCCAATAACTTCTTTTTTACTTTTTCATAATCTTCCATGGTATCAATGCTTATTGGCGATGATTTTGCTAAGGCAACATTTATTTTTATGCCATTATCCATTGCTCTTAATTGTTCTAATTGGTTTTTAATTTCATTTTCTGATTGATTAAGATTAACAATTCTTTCTAAAATGCTAGTTTTATATGCATATATTCCAATATGATGATAAGTATTTTTTTTTATGCCTTCGTTAACTTTTCTAGTAAAATCTAAAGCTAAAGAAAAATTATTATCAATAATTTCATTTTTGGTGATTACCTTTACAATATTAGAATTGCTAAAAATTGCTTTATCTTTAATTTTTGCAGCTAAAGTTCCAATTTCAGAATTATTTTTTAAAATTAAATTGTTTAAGTTTCTAATATCATTTACATCAATATCGGGTTCATCTCCTTGAAGATTAATGATATAGTCTACATCCTTGTGATTTAATGTTTGATAGCATTCAAATATTCTATCTGTTCCGGTTTTGTGTTGTTTGCTTGTAAGAATTGCTTTACCACCATTTTTTTCTACATCTTTTAAAATTTCTTGATTTTCAGTTGCAACATATACCTCGCCTATTCTTGATTCTTTTGCTTTTTTAACAACATGGGAAATAATAGATAAATTATTAATCTTCAATAATGGTTTCCCAGGTAAACGAGTGGCTGAAAGTCTAGAAGGTATCAATATTAATGTTTTCGACATGTTTAGCTACTATTTATGCGTCTAAGGGACGCAAATATTACATTCAAAAAACTTAAGTAATTAATGAATTATCATGTTATACGACCAATTAATTATTAATAAAATGAATTCTTTTGAAATAAATAAAATTATAGCCGCTATTTTAGTTACCATATTTTTAGTTTTTGGAATTAGTAAAATTTCAGACATAATTTTTAAGGTTAATGAAACTGGAGTTGTGTCCTATAAAGTTGAAGCTCTTGCTGGATCAAGCAGTGATGTAAAAGCTGAAACAAGTGCAGATATATCCACGTTTTTAGCATTAGGAAATATAGATACCGGAAAGAAGGTATTTAATAAATGTAAAAGTTGTCATAGTGTTGCTAAAGAAGGCAGCAATAAGATAGGACCAGCCTTGTATTCGATTGTTGGCCGAGTCGCAGGAAGTGTATCAGATTATAAATATTCCCAAGCTTTAACATCTTATGGCAAAGAATGGACTTTTGAAGAGTTAAATGGTTTTTTAACTAAACCAGCTAAATGGATACCAAAAAATAAAATGGGATTTGGAGGAGTTAAGGATAAGACTGATAGAGCTTCAGTTATATTATATTTAAATCAAAATAGCGATAATCCACAGCCATTGCCTTAATTATTTATAGTTTATCTAAACAATATAATAATATACTTTTCTGGACATGGGATCTATTAGTGGCTTGTTGCCATACAACGCTATTTTTGGAATCAATTATTTCTGAAGTAACCTCTTGACCTCTGTTTGCTGGCAAACAATGTAGAAAAATAAAATTTTTTTTAGCGAATTTTGTTAAATTTTTATTTACTTGATATTTTTTGAATTCTTGAAGTTTTCTTTGCTTATTAACTTTATCATTTAAACTTATAAATTTATCTGCAAATACTACATCTGCAAATTTTATTGCTTGTTTAGGATCAGAAAATAATCTTACTTTGGACGATTTGTTACTTATTAGACTTAAAGTTTTTTTATTAGTCATGTATTTTTTTGGTGAAGATATGTTTAATTTAATTGTAAATTTTATTGCCGCTTCAACTAAACTATTTAAAACATTGTTGCAATCTCCAATCCAACATAGTTGAAGTTTGGAGATATTCTTTTTCTTAATTTCTTCAATTGTAAAAATATCAGAAAGAATTTGAGTCGGGTGTGATGAAGGACTTAAACCATTTATGATTGGTATATCTAAATATGATTTAAACTTTTCAAGTTTTTGGTCTGAGTCAGTCCTAAGCATAAATGCGTCACCATAACTTGAAATTATTTTAGCAGTATCATGAATGGACTCTCCTCCTTGACCAAGGTGTAACTCATCTTTCCTTAAGTTTAAGGCGCCACCACCTAGTTGCCTCATCGCCAAATAAAAACTTAATCTTGTTCTTAAACTAGATTTTTCAAACATTTGAATTAAAAACTTTCCCCTTAAAGGAACGTCCTTATCTGGCATCAAAGAAGAAAAATTTTTTCTTTTACTCTTTCTTTTTTTGGCATCTATTAGGATTTTTCTCAAATTTTTTTTTGAAATATCAATTAAATTTATAAAATGTTCCATTTAAGCCTTATATTTCTGACAAGATTTCTTTATAATTTCAATTCCTTCATCAATTTCTTCTTTAGTTATGATTAACGAAGGTAATATTCTAATTACATTATCATTTGCTTTAACAGTTATAAGTTTATTTTTGAGAAATATAGATATTAGCTTTGATGGATCATCATGAGTTTGAAGACCAATCATTAGTCCTCTTCCTCTTACCTCTTTTATTATGCTGGAAAAATTTTGATGTATTTCTTTTAATCTCTCAAAAAAATATTTTGACATTTCATTAATGTGTTGTTCAAAACCTTCTTTTAACATTACATCTAAAACAGTATTTGCCAATGACATAGCAAGAGGAGATCCTGCAAACGTACTTCCATGAGATGAAATATGCATCGAATTGGCCACTTTTTTCTTGAATAAACAGCCACCTGCCGGATATCCACCTGATACTGCCTTAGCGAATGGAACAATATCAGGCATAATTCCAGCATGTTGATAAGCAAAAAATTTACCTGATCTGTAATAACCACATTGAATTTCATCACATATTAACAAAATATCTTTTTCATTACATAATTCTCTTAAACCTTCAAGGCATTGATCTTGAATGGGTTTGCAGCCCCCTTCGCCTAAAACAGGCTCAATTAAAATTGCACAAGTTTGATCTGTAATTTTTTGTTTTAATTGATCATGGTTGCCAAAATCGAAATGGTCAAAATGTTTTAAAATAGGAAAACCTTCAGTATGTTTTGGATTATTTCCAGCTGAAATTGTTGCTATAGTTCTGCCATGAAAACTATTGTTTATGCATAAAATTCTATTTTTTTCTGGTTTTCCAATTGAATAAAAATATTTTACTGCTCCCTTTATAGCTAATTCTGTCGCTTCTGCTCCAGAATTTTGAAGGCCTACCGCATCAAATCCGGTTAATTTACAAATTCTCTCTGCAAATCTTTCTTGTTCATGTATTAGAAATAAATTTGAAAGATGCCATGGTTTTTCAGAATATTTTTTAATTGCCTCAACAAGCTTTGGATGATTGTGTCCTAATGCGTTTACAGCTATGCCTTGACAAAAATCTAAAAATTTTTCTTTTTTATCTGTATATAGGTAACTTCCTTTACCAAAAACAAAGTTTTCTCTTACTGATCTTGCATATGTTCCTAAAACGTAGCTCATCATTTTTTTATTAAGATTTAATTTTGTAACCTTTTTTATACAATAAATATGCTATGAACCAAATTATTACAGCTATAATCGATAAATAAATCAAGCCGAATGAAATTGACCCATCCATATTGTTTATAAATGAATATCTAAAACCATCAATCATATGAAAAAAGGGATTATAATAGCTTAAAGTACTTAAAATTTCTGGCAATTTATCAATCGAATAAAAAGTTCCTGAGAGAAAAGATAAAGGAACAATAATAAAGTTTGTTGCGGTTGCCATGTGATCAAATTTATCTGCCCATAAACCTGCTATAAAGCCTGCTGCACCCATTATAAAACCATTTAAAAACAAATATGTTAGAAAAATTAAATAATT
>CAJWKX010000044.1 GCA_913043015.1 uncultured Candidatus Pelagibacter sp.
TAACTAATTACGATTTACCAAGAATTACCTAATAAATATAGTTTCTTGTAATAGGCGTCGATTTTAATTCTTTTGATAACTGAAATTGGAATACAACCTGCTGACCCCATTTAAATTCCATTTCACATCCAGTTAAATAAAATTCCCATATTCTAAAAAATTTCTCATCAAACATTTCTAAAATCTTTTCTTTTTTACTTAAAAATCTTTCTTTCCAATGCCTTAATGTAAGAGAATAATGTAATCTTAAAACCTCTAAATCTGAAATAATTAGACCAGACTTTTCAATTGGATTAACTAATTCACTTAAGCTTGGTGTATAGCCTCCAGGAAAGATATATTTTGTAATCCAGGGTTGTGGGTCTCTTGGAGGATTTACAGAACCTATTGTATGTATTAAGGCAACTCCATCATCATTAAGTAGATTTGACAATTGTTTAAAATATTTTTTATAGAACTTTCTTCCCACATGTTCAAACATGCCAACACTAACAATTCTATCAAACTTTTCATCCATCTGGCGATAGTCTATAAGTCTGAATTCAACTTGATTTTCTAAGTTCATATCTTTTGCTTTTTTATTACTATATTCAAGTTGATTTTCAGATAATGTTATACCAACAACTTCACATTGAGTTTTTTTTGCTATTTCTATTGCAAGCGATCCCCAACCACTCCCTATATCTAAAACTCTCTGGTTAGGTTTTAAATTAAGTTTTTTTATAATATGATCAATTTTATTATTTTGAGCTTCTTCCAAAGAATCATTTTCGTCTTTAAAATATGCACAAGAGTATTGTCTCTTAGGATCTAAAAATAATTCATATAAACTTTCTGAAATATCATAATGATGAGCAATATTTTTCTTCGATTTTTCAACAAAATTATAATTTGTAAAAAATCTATATGATCCCCTTAATTTGTTTAAAAGTTTACTAAATATATTTATTTGAGACCTACCTACACTTTTAATGAAAATTTCTAAAAAATCAGATAAAGTTCCATTTTCAATTCGTAACGATCCATCAGTGTACGCTTCTCCAAAATATAAATCTGGATAAAACAAAAGTTTATAATGAAGTTTTTTATCTAAAAGTTTAAGTGTAATTGCATTTTCTTTTTTTGGTTTGCCAATTATATATTTGTTTGAATTTGCATCTATTAAAACAAATCCATCTTTTTTAATTATTTTTTCTAAAAATCTTGCAAGATACATTTTATGCCGTTTTTAAATTATTTATATTAAAATCCAATTTATCTAATTCTTCAAACAATTTTTTTTTATTATTTTCGGATAATAGACTAAGAGTAGGTAAAACATTATTATAAGCACTATCTTTTTGAGATAGTAAAGTGTGTAATGCTGAAATTAGATTAAATTGTTCAAAAACTTTTCTAACAGCGCAAAGTTTTTCATTAATTATCGAATCTTTTCCATTTTGATAGTCGTCATACACTTGTCTTGCTAATGGAGCAGTAACATTACATGTTGCAGTTATTATTCCCGAACATCCCAACTTTAAGCTTTTTAATAATTTACTTTCTGATCCTGGAAGTACTGAAAAATTTTTTATTTTTAATTGTTCAAATAAATTATAAGAGCTATCTTTTACTCCTACAATTTGATTTGGAAATTTTTTTACTAATTTTTCTACACATTCAATACTAAATTTATACCCACATAGTTTCTCAAAATTATATAAAATTATTTTACAATCATTTATTTGTTCAACTATTTTTGAGTAATAATTTATTACTTCTTCATCACCATATTTATAATATGCTGGGGGCATTATTAAAAATTCCTTAAAATTTAATGACGTTGATATTTTCATTAAATTTACAGTTTCACTTAAAGAATTTAGCCCCGTTCCTATAATATAACGATCTTGATATTTACTTTTTACTAATTTGTTTATAAATTGAATTTTTTCACTTACTGAGATTAGTTGTGCTTGACCTGTGCTTCCAAAAATTGCTACTCCATGACACCCTATATCAATTAGGTTTTCTGCATGTTTAATTGTTTTATCAACGTTTAAAGCTAAATTATTATCTAATATAGATAAAGAAGCCGCATAAATGCCTTTAATTTCGCTCATAAATAAAACTTATATAAAAATAAATTTTTAGTAAAGATTATAAAATCTCTTATGAAAATATTAGCAATACAAAATCGAATGGGAATTGGAGACATGGTGATTTTTCTTCCATTTATAGAAGCTATTGCTAAAAAGTATGAAACATCAGTTAGTATTCTTGTTAAAGAAAATTCTAAAGCTTCACAATTCTTAAAAAATATTAAATACATAGACAATATTATTATTTTAGAGCGAAATAATAAAGATGGACGTCATGATGGGTTTCTAGGATCAATTCATCTTATAAATGATTTAAAAAAATTTAATTTTGAAAAAGTTTTTATATTTAATTCCTCTTTAAGATTTAACTTAATTTCTAGATTAGCTCGAATAAATAAAATTTATCAGTACCCTTTATTTAAAAAAAAAAATCAACACATAATTTATGCAGCTCAAGATTTTCTTAATTCAAAATTAAATCTTAATGTTGAAAGTAATCCGGAAATTAAATTAGATGATTTATTAGTTAAAAACTCAAAAAATAAATACAACATAAATATTAATCAAATAAATATTCTTCTTGGTATAGGTGGTTCTGGACCAACAAAAAGAATACCTGCTGAAAAATTTATTAAGTTTATGGAAATGATTATCAAAGAATATGATTGCAAATTTTTTTTGGCTACCGGAACTAAATCTGAAGAACAATTAATTCTAAATCAAATACTCAAATCTGAATATAATAAAAAATGTGTTCCATTAGATAAATTGAATCTAAATGATATTCTTCCAATTATAAAAAATTGTAAAATAGCAATATGTAATGATTCAAGTTTTAGTCATTTGTCAGCTGCATTAGGTGTTCCAACAATTGTTCTTATGTCTGACACACCTCTGCTTTATGGTAGCTACAGTCCTAGAATGTATCCAATTACTCCTGATGGTACAGAAACAGTGGAACATGACACGCTCGGAAAAGATAAAATCAATCCAGAAAAAATATATTATAAATTTAAAAAAATTTTAAATTAGTTAAGATTTTTTAATATTACATCTTTTGATTCATTAACAATTGATGCTAGACGCGTAAGTTCAGGACTTACATCTGGATGTATTTTTTTCATTATTTTTTTATAAGAATTTAATATTTCATCTTTTGTATATTTTTTTTTTGGATCTAAATTTAGTATCTTATAGGCTTCTTCCACAGAAATATTGTTTGTATTTAAGTTTTGATTAATGTTATTAAAATTAAATCTTCCAGAATTTTTTAGTATTCTAAGTAAACTCCAAATTCTAAAAATTTGAAATAAAGATAAACCTGCTTTGGTTTTAATCAAAGGCAATATCATTAATACAAATGGTAAAGAGAATAAAAATCTTCCTGCATATATCATAATAATTGCTAATATTATTGATAAAATAATAGTTATTGATCTAATGCCATTTGAAATTTTTTTACTTGAAGTTTTAACGAACCAATTAAGAAATAAATATACTATGATAAAAATAACAAGTGTTAAGAAAAAAATTTTCATGTATTAAATTATAATTATATGAAAATACCACAGCTTGAGAAAAAATCTGAATTAAAAACTTGCCACAATATAAGCTGGGAAGATGATTATAGCTGGGTGCATCAGTCAAATATTCTTGATGTACTAAGAGATAGTTCAAAACTTCTGCCAAAAGTTAGAAAATACTTAGAAGAGGAAAATACTTATACTGAGCATCATTTAAAAGATACCAAAAAAACCCAAAAAAAATTATTCGATGAAATAAAAGGAAGAATAAAACTAGATGATGAATCGCTACCTTATAGAGATAAAGAATATGAGTATTGGATAAAAACAACAACTAAAGGAAATTACTCAATTAAATTGAGAAAAAGAATAGGAACAGAAAAAATTGAGGAAATCTGGAATGGAGATAAAGAGAAAGAAAAATTAGATACTGAATATTTTGGAATTGGTGATTTGGAAGTTAGTTTTAATGATAAATATTTAGGCTATTCATTAGATTTGAAAGGATCTGAATATTTCACAATTTACATTAGAGACATTTCAACAAACAAATTGGTCACAGAAAAAATAGAAGAAACAAGTGGTGGAATTACATTTAGTTTAGACGATAAATATATTTTTTATTCAAAACTAGATAAGTTTCACAGACCAAGAAAAATATTTAGACATAAAATTGGAACATCATCTATTGAAGACGAATTAATTTTCGAAGAAAAAAGTGAAGCCTTCACTGTTGGAATTGGATTAAGTTCAGATGAAAAATATTTTTTTATATCAACTTCTGATCATAATACTTCAGAGCAATATTATTTTTCAGTAGATGAAGAACAGCCTAAACCAAAATTAATAAAACAAAGAAAGAGAGGGATAATCTATTCTGTAAATTCATGGAACGGTTATTTTTATAATCATACAAACGAAAATGCTGAAGATTTTAAAATTGACAGATGTAAAGATTTAACCAATCAAAATTGGGAAACTTATATTGCTGCAAAAGATGAAGTTTTAATTGGAGGACTAGTTTTTTTAAATGATTGGGTAATTAGATCAGAAACATCAAATGCACTAGGAAAACTTTTTGTAAAAAATGTAAGCTCAAATATAGAAGAGGAGCTAAAATTCGTAGATGAAAAAGTTATTGTTCCTGGAATTTCACTAATCCAAAGAGATAAGAATACTGATTTAGTGTATTTATCTTATTCATCTCCTAAAACACAAGCTAGAACTTATTTATATAATTTAAAATCTAAGGAAAAAAAATTGGTGAAAGAACAAGAAATTCCTTCAGGTCATAATCCTAATGATTACATTGTAGAAAGATTTGAATGTGCATCATACGATGGAAGAATGGTCCCAATAACAATAACCAGACACAAAAAAACTAAAGTGGATGGTTGTGCTAATTTATTACTTTACGGATATGGATCTTATGGAAACTCTATGTCTCCAAGTTTTTCTTCAACTAGGCTAAGCTTAATTAATAGAGATATTATATGGGTTACTGCTCATATTAGAGGTGGAATGGAAAGAGGAATGAAATGGTGGAAAGAAGGAAAATTATTAAATAAGAAAAATACTTTTGAAGATTTCATTGCTGTGGCTAAATATTTAATTGATAAAAAATACACTTCTAAAGGAAAAATAATTGGTATGGGTGGGTCAGCTGGCGGATTAGTAATGGGGGTTGTTGTCAATCAAGCACCTGAATTATTCTTAGGAATAATTATGGCCGTTCCATTTGTTGATTCATTAACTACTAATTTAGATCACTCTTTACCTTTGACAGTTGGAGAATTTGATGAGTTTGGCAATGCCAAAGAAAACAAGGATCATTTCGATTATATTTATTCTTATGCACCTTATCACAACATTAAAAAAATGGATTATCCGCATATTTTAATTACAACAAGTTTAAGCGATAACAGGGTTTTGTTTGATGAACCTGCAAAATTTACTGCAAAACTTAGAGATTATAAAACTGATAATAATTTACTCTTATTAAAAACAGAAATGAATGCTGGGCATAGTGGAAAATCTGGAAGAGATGCTGCTATAGAAGAAATTGCATTTGATTATGCTTTTGCTTTAAAAATTACAGACAAATTAAATTAACAACTTCAATTCTTAAGTTTTGTTAATTGCAAG
>CAJWKX010000045.1 GCA_913043015.1 uncultured Candidatus Pelagibacter sp.
AAAAAATGTAGGGTTATTTGATTTTTCTTCATTTTCTAAATTTGATTTAAAAGGCAAAAAAACACATCAAGAATTACAAAAAATTTGTACTGCAAATATTAAAAATGATATTGGAAAAACGACATACACTCATATGCTGAATGAAGATGGAGGAATAGAAACAGATTTAACTGTTGTATGTATGGCTAAAGATCATTTTAGAGTAATTAGCTCAGCGGCAAATAGGGATCATGATAAGCACCATATTTTAAAACATTTAACTGAAAAAGTTAATCTGGAAGACATAACTGAAGACATTAGTTGTCTAGGTCTTTTTGGTCCGAAAAGTAGAGAAATGATTTCAAAAATAAGCAAAGATGATTTTTCAAAAGAAAAGTTTTCTTTTGGATATGGTAAATATATAAAAATAAAAAATATAAAAGTTTGGGCTCAAAGATTGTCTTACGTTGGCGAATTAGGGTTTGAATTATATGTTGAAACAAATAAAGCAACTGATCTTTATAATATATTAATCGAGGAAGGTAAAAACTTTAAATTGTCTCATTGTGGTATGCATGCAATGGATATTATGAGAATGGAAAGTGGCTTTCTTCACTGGGGTCATGACATTTCACCTGAGGAAAATCAATATGAAGCAGGTTTAAAATTTGCAATAAGCTTTAAAAAAAATGTTAATTTTATAGGAAAGGAAGCGCTACTTAAATTAAGGGAAAAAAAACCAAATAAACAACGTTACATGTTTATCTTAAAAGAAAGTAAACCCGGATACCCTTTATTGTTACATGAAGAGCCAATTTATTTAGAAGATAAAATAATTGGCAGAACGACGTCTGGTAATTACTCGTTTTGTTATGACAAAAACTTATCTTTTGGATATGTTAATTCCGAGAATTCTTATGAAACATTAAAAGATAAAAATATCTTTATAGAGGTAGAAAAGAAAAAATATCCAGTAACAATTCTTGAAAAATCTTTAAATCAGAAAAATTATAGAAATTGAAAATTTTACTAAAATATTTCTCTATTATATTTATTCTTTTTATTATAATTGCTATTATTTCACATGAGTTAATAGTTAAGAAAATAATTGAAAATATTTTAACTAAACTAACTGAAAAAACAATTATAATAGAAGAGACTGAAATTGATTTAGAGAATTCAATTATCAATTTTTATAATATAAAAATTAAAAATGATAAAAATTTTCATTATAAAAACTTATTAATCTGTGAAGAAATCACTATAGATTTTGATTTAAAATCTATTTTCTCTAAGACTTTAACATTAAATACTTTGACTATAAAAAAACCTAACTTTTATGTTGAAATTAATGATTATAAAGAAAGTAGAAAAGATAATCTAAATATTATTGAAAAGATTAAACCTGATTATAAATCAAAAACATATCCACCTAAAAAAAAAGACAAAGATTTTATTATAAATAATGTTGAACTACTAAGTCCAAAAGCTAATTTCAAATTTTTAAATATTTATGAACATTCAAATTTTAAATTATCGGATATGTTTTTTTCAAATGTGGGAAATTCTACGGGCAATTCTCAGCATTATAAAGATGTATTTAAGATATTTTTACTGGATATGTATTTAAGAATTCCAGACTTTGAAATAAGAAAAAAAATTAAAGAAATATATAAGCTTTAATTAATCTATTATCATTCAAAAGTATCATTAAATAGATTAGATACTCTTACAAAAGTTGTGCATTTACTTAATTATTTCAATGATGGAGCTCCAATATAAGCACAACTACTTCTAACTACACCCAAAATATTAGAAATTGTATCTTTAATTTTTCCTCTATATTTTATTTTAGTAGATTTTTTTCGCTTTCTCTATAGTCTGATAAAACTCCATAATGCTTTTTGTTAGCTGTATCTGAACTTGAACCGTAAAACTCAATGTATTTTATACCATTTGATTTAACTATTTTACTTTTATTAAATTATAGACAATAAATTTATAAATGAAATTAAGATATATACTAAAGTATATAAAAGATTATATAAGATTAGGATTTAATTCTGACGGCGATCCTAAATTTTCAAAAATAATATTAAAAAAAATTAAAAAAGGCATTTATTTAGATATTGGATGTTACCATCCAATTAAAGGGTCAAATACAGCTTTGCTTTATAAAAATGGGTGGAGTGGAATTAATATTGATATTTCAGAAGAAACTATAGAAATGTTTAAAATTTTTAGACCAAATGACACAAATCTTTTTTTAGGTATTTCAATTAAAAACGGATATCAAAAAGCATACTTTGAAAAGTCAATCTCTACACTTTCAAGTTTAGACGAAACTTATTTGAATAAACAAGGAAGAAAAAATTTAATTATAAAAAAAGTTAAAGTATTGACCTTAAAAAGTCTAAGAAAAAAGCATAATATTAAAAAATTAGATTTTTTAAAAATTGATTGCGAGAATATTGATATGTCAATAATTATGAAATCAAGCTTAAAAGATTTGGATAGTAATTATTTATGTTTCGAAATATTACCTCCGACAATTTATGGGTGGGAAAACTATAAATATCCACCTATATCAAATAAAAAATATTATAGAAATTATTTTTTAAAATCTGCAGTTTATGAAAAATTAAGAAAAAAATTTATATTTATTGATAACGTCCAAGCTACTTTTTTCCTTAAGAAAAAATAAAATTATTTTGTAAAAGTGTCGTTAAATTGTTTTGCAATTCTTACAAAAGCAGCGTATTTACTTAATTGTTTTAAAGAAGGTGCTCCTACGTAAGTACGACTACTTCTTATTCCTCCAAGAATATTTATAATTATATCTTTAATTAATGAAACCAACAATTATTGATAATAATCATCGGTTGAATTGATTTATATCAAACTAACAATCCATAAAAATGGGTGTAATTATAAATAGATTTAGCTTTATAAAAAAATATTGATAGAATAAAATAGCACTTGATGAAAAAATTTATTTTTTACATATCTATATTTTTAACATTTACATTCACTTCAATTTCTTTTGCAAAATGGGGTAAAGGGGAACTTAAATTTGAAAAAGAAACAATGGAGTATTTTCTTAGTTATTTATATGGTGGCGGAAACGAACAACATGGTAGAAGATCCGATCCACTTATTTTTACTGTTGCAGAAGATGGTATTATGGCACATTATTTTTTTTGTCCCTGGACAAGCTGCACGGAAGATTCGTTAATACAAAAACAATCAGAAGGAAAATGTGAAAAGCACTCTAGAGGCTCACCATGTTTTACATTTGCAATTAAAAGAAGGATAGTTTGGAAAAACGGTGGTCCGAAAATTAAAATAAAAAAGAAAGATTTGATAAGTCCATATTTGATAGCAAAAAAATTACAAGAAGGTGGTTTTTATGATGGAGATATTTCTCAATTAGCAGGCATAGATATGAAAACAGGGAAAATAGATAATACGATTACTATTACTGGAGAAAAAAGAAATTCAAATACTGAAACAGCATCATCAAATACCCCAGAAAGCTCCACGGATATTGTAGAACAATTAGAGTCATTAAAAAAATTATATGAATCAGGTGTATTGTCTGAGGAAGAGTTTACAAAAGCAAAAAATAAACTTCTTGGTCAATAAATTAATGTGATCAATATTAAGAAATTATTATTATTTTTATTTATTTTAACTTTTTTTTATAACTCAAATATATTTGCAAAAGATTTAGAAAAATTAAAAAAACTTTTTGACGAGGGAATTATTACTGAAAAAGAGTTTAAAAAAGCTACAAGTCTTATTGAAAAGAAAAATGAATCTAAAATTTCAAAAGATAGAATTAAAATTAGAAAATTAGACATAGATCCAAGTGGTACAAAGTTTGAAAGATTAGAATTTTATATCGATAATTATAGAGTTTATACGCCACGTCCAGGGGCAGTAAAATTTGTTAATATGCTAACAGGTGAAACAGATGTAATGCTAAAAGATAATTTTAAATCTGAATTCACAGCAAACGGAAAAAAATTATTTGAACTAGAGTTAGATAGAGAAAAACTAGAAGCTAAGTTAAAATATAAAGGAAGAATGTTGATTAATTGGACAGGTAAATTTGTTCCTAAACATCAAGCATCTTTTTATCAAATGCAAGTGCTTGGATATATGCCATTTCATTTTTTCATAAAATTAAAAAAAGGAAATGCTATCGCACTTAATGCAGATTATTTTACAGCAAAAATAGATAAAGCAGTAGCTAAAGCTAAAAAAGAAATAGCATCAAAGTACAATTTGACCGTAGCTGATATTGATAGAATTTTAGAAAAAAAAGAAATGAAAATTGATTCTGAAATAGATAAAATTATAACAAGCGAACAAGAAAAAATAATTAGAGAACTTACAGAAAAATATGCAGGCCAAGAAATTGACGATCAAATCAGAGCAGAAATAGAAAAAACAATAGGTGAAGAAATGGCTAATGCATTAATAACTGCAATTGAAGATGTATCAGGTCAAGCTATTGACGCAGCAATTGAGGCTGAGATTGCTGCCTATATAAATGAAGCAATTGCATGGGCAATTGAAGAAGGTGTCTCTCAAGCAGCGGCAGAGGCAGCAATTGCAGCTATGTTATGGGTGTATGCTATGGGTGGCACAGATGAACAAGCAATGGAAGCTTGCAGAAAGTATGCTGGTGATGCCTGTTAGCAAAAATTATGAAAAAACAAATTATCTTTTATCTTATTTTTTTAAATATATTTATATTTAATAACGCATTGGCGAAAACAGAATTTTTTCAGTGTTCTGAAAAGATTACAGATTTAAGAATTGGAGATGATTTTTTATACAAAAAAGGAGAAATTATAGGCACAAATTACATAAAATTAGAGAGCACTAATGTTAATCCAATTATATCTATACATTTTCGGTTTAAAGATAATAAGAATAAACCATTAAAAGTTATAAAAAATAAAGATACAAACCCAACGCCAATTGGTTTTGATGTAAAATATGTATGGGAAACTGAAAAATCAAAAACAGAAATTTATTATAATTTTGTAAAAATTAAAGATACTTATGCTTTTAATAGAACTGATTTTCTCTGGATATCTAAAGATAATAATAATGAGCAAAAACATGATTATGACTCTAGTGGAAGATGTGAAAAAATAAGTGAAAATCACTATTTAGGATTATTTAACAAAACATCCATTTCAAAAAAGAAAACTAAAAAAATTGAAAAGAAAAAAAAAATTAAAAAAGATATTGATAAAAAAATTCTTAAAGGCAAAAGAGCTTTTGCTATATCATGGGAAGGCTATGACGAATTAATTGTTGGATCATTAAAATTTAATGAAATAAATTTAATTGGACAATTAGAATTTAAACTTCCTAATAATGATGGCGAATGTATTGGAACATACGTTCTGTCTACAACCAAAGGAACTTGGTCTATACTTTGTAAAAATAAAAATATTAATGCTTCTGGAACATTAGAATGGAATAGTAAAGACGGTAGCGTTAAGGGAGATGGAACTGATAATAAAGGAAATAAAGTAAAATTTAAAATTGCTCCTGAAAATTAAATTATTTTGCAAAAGTGTCGTTAAATTGTCTTGCAACTCTTACAAAAGTGGTACATTTACTAAGTTGCTTTAAAGAAGGGGCTCCAACGTAAGTACAACTACTTCTTAAACCACCAAGAATATTTAGAATAGTATCTTTAACTTTGCCTCGATACTTAACTCTTACCG
>CAJWKX010000046.1 GCA_913043015.1 uncultured Candidatus Pelagibacter sp.
GATATTTTTTGACGAAATTCCAGACTTAAAAACAATCATTGGAATGTTTTTAATTGTATTAGGAGGTATTTATATTTTTGTACGTGAAAAAGCCCAAGATCAACTCATTGTTACAGAAAAACCTCTCAGATAAATGACAAAAAATTTAATTCCTACTATCAATATTTCTTCAATAGTTAATGAAAGTTTCGATTCAAGTAAGTCAATTAAGACCATTAATAAAATCAAAAAAGCTTGCATAAATATTGGTTTTTTTCAAGTTACTGGTCATGGAATAAGTAAAAAAAATATTAAAAATATTTGCAATGTGAGTAATAAATTTTTTAATTCATCTGAAAATAATAAAAGAAAATTAGCTCCAAAAAAATGGAATTATAAAAATAAAAATGTTTATAGAGGTTATTTTCCAAATGATGTTAATGGTAAAGAAGGATTGGATATTGGAGATCCAAAAATTAGTAAGAATTATGCAGCGCTTAAAAAAAAGCAATATATTGAATATTTAAATTTAAATAAATCAATGAATAAAAAATCAATTGCAATACTAAAAGAATATTTTGATCAAATTTTTAAATTAGGGGAAACTTTGTTTAAAAGTGTTATTAAACTTTATAATAAAGATATAAAAATATCGAATGTTGCATTTTCAAGGCTTAAAACTTTAAGCACTTTAAGGTTTAATTATTATCCAAATCAAACAAAACCTGTAGAAATTTCTAAACAAGATGGTGTTGCTCTGGGATGTGAAACCCATGTGGATAGTGGAGTTTTTACCATTTTGTATCAAGATAAAAAAGGTGGATTACAAGTTCAAAATAGAAGAAGTAAAAAATGGCATGATGTACCTTATAATAAGAATGCATTAATAATAAATTCTGGGTTAGCTCTCGAATATTTAAGCAAAGGAAAATTTAAAGCTACAAATCATAGAGTTCTTTGGAACAAAACAAAACGAATATCAATTCCTTTTTTCTTTGAGCCCTCTTATGATTTTATAATGAAACCCTCATTTTTTGGTAAATCTTTCAAAACTAAAAATAATGAGATTAAATATGAGAAATTTTTAAACAATTCTTTAAAAAAATTTGTTGAATATCAACGTTAATAATTCTAATTTTTGTCATTTAATGACTAAGAAGATTTAAAATGAACAAAACAACAAGCTTTTTATATGGATTGCCTGGTAAAGCCTATATTAACCAAGATTTTTGGGAAATTGAATGTAATACAGTTTTAGCTAATGGTTGGACATTTGTGGGTTTTGTTCATGAGTTTTTAAAACCAGGCGATGTAATACCAATTTCCATAGCTGATAAACCAATACTTCTTATTAAGGATTTAAATAATCGGATTAATGCTTTTCATAATGTTTGTAGTCATCGTTGTCTTAAACTAGTTGATAAAAAGAAGAACGTTGGAAAAATTATTCGCTGTCCTTATCATTCTTGGGTATATGATCTTAAAGGAAAATTAAAAGCTTCGCCGCATTTCGGAGGAACCAACCAACATAAACCAAAAGGTTTTAATCCCTTAGATCATGGTCTTAAACCTATTCGTATTCATATATGGCATGATTGGATTTTTATTAATTTAAATGGAAATTCAACATCATTTGAAAATTATGCAAAACCTCTAATTAATAAATTTAAAAATTTTAATTTGGAAAAAATTAAACCGGTTGCAACACTTGATTTTGGTAAAATTTTTTCAAATTGGAAATTTCTTATAGAAAATTACATTGAACCTTATCATGTTCAGTTTGTTCACCGTACTACAACACAACAACCTCTTAAAAATCATTATACTATCGTTGATGGTGTTTGTTACGGAAGCGGAATTGATGTAGAAGAAGAAAACACAACAAGCAACAGTTTGTCTGTTAGTTCTCGTTATTTATCTTTATTTCCTAACTTTATTATTGGAGATTATTTTCCAAATCAAATTGGTGTTCATTTAAATATTCCCATGGGACCAAATTTAACTATCCAGAAAAGAATTATCTACTCAACAGAAGAAAAAAAAATGACAAAAAAAGAAGTAAATTTGCTAAAAAAAATTTGGTGGAAAGTTCATAAAGAAGATCATGAAATTTGTGAAAGATTACAACAAGGCCGTGCCTCCCCAGCATCTGAAAAAGGTGGACTTTTATCACCATATTGGGAGAAAGGTGTAAAAGCATTTCAAGATCTTATAATAAAATCTACTATGAAGAACTATAAATTTTAATAAAGAAAGGGAAAATGTCTACAACAAATAACCCAAACGAATATAGATTGGCGCATACAATGATGAGAGTTAGAGATTTGGAAGCTTCTTTTAATTTTTACTGCAATATTTTAGGTATGAAAGTTTTAAGAAAAACAGATTATCCAGATGGTCGTTTTACAAATGCATTTATTGGTTATGGTCTGGAAACAGAATTTCCATGTTTAGAACTCACTCATAACTGGGATCAAAAAGAAAACTATGACAAGGGAAATGGTTGGGGTCACATTTGCATAGAAACACTAGATGTTTACAAAGCTTGTGATGATCTCTCTGCTCAAGGAATAAAAATTACTCGTAAACCTGGTCCAATGAAACATGGAACACGTGTCATTGCTTTTTGTGAAGATCCAGATGGTTACAAAGTAGAACTTAATGAAAAATTAAAAACATAAACCTGAAAGGAAAAAGATAATGAAAAAAAAACCTCAACTTTATAAATTTTCAGATATTGAAAATCGTCTGCATACTTTAGAACCTGGAAAAAGTTATATTAAACCATTTGTAACTAGTAAAGTTAGCGACACTATGTGCGGTGGATTGAATTTTTTAAATAAAGTTTCTATTCCCTGGGATTTGACCTGTGATGAGATTATTTATTGTATGGAGGGTACTTTTCGACTAACTTGTGATGGCAATTCTTACATTTGTAACGCTGGTGATGTGCTTTATATTCCTAGAGACAATCATATTGCATATGAATGTGATGAAAAATGCGTTATTTTTTATGCTGCCTATCCACATGACTGGAAACAGAAAGCAGGCATAACTTTTGTTCCAGGTATTGATCCTGAAGATATGCCACAGTAAGATAAAATAATTAATTATGACTAATAAGACAAAAAATAAAATTTATTACGAATCTTTTAAAGAAGCGATCGAACGCAATAGAAAAAAAATACCTGAGATTCATAAAAAATTAAAATCTGCAAATGTAAAATACATAATGTCGAGCTGGATAGATTTGCACGGCATTCCAAAAACTAAACCTGTTCCAATGAGCGACTTTGAACTTTTGTGTTTAGGTAAAGGTCCTCAATTTGCAGCTCATTCTGTTTCTTATGTTCCTGAACTTACACCAGCAGACTCTGATCAAATAATGTTACCTGATTTAGATTGTGTTTATATTTGCCCCTGGGATAAATCTACTGCTATAATTTTTGCTGATCTTTTTTGGGAAGGTAAACCTTATAATGTTTGTCCAAGACAAGCACTAAAACGTTCAATGCAAAAAGCTCAAGATGCGGGTTACAAAGGTTTAGCGGGTGTTGAACCAGAATTTATTGCTATGAAGTATAATGAAAATGGAGAACCAGTCAAAGCCATGGATAATGATCCAATTAAGGGGATTAGACCAAGAAGACAGGCTTTTGGTTATGATGTAGAACATTCATTAGATTCAATGCATTTTCTTAAAGAATTAATAAATATTCTTGAAGAACTTGGTTGGAATTTACATGATGTTGTTGCAGAAGGTGCTTACTCGCAGTTTGAATTAGATTTTCATTATACAAATTTGTTAGAAATGTCTGATAGATTAGTTTTTCTTCGTATTCTTCTAAAAGAAGTAGCAAAAAAACATAATATGTTTATTACTTTTATGCCTAAACCAACTATAGGCGATTGGCGTTCGGGCGCACATATAAACTTCTCTATGGAAAAAATTAATAAACCAGGAAAAAATATTTTTTTTGATGGAAAAGGATGGTCTAAAGAATCAAAGAATGCCGTTGGCGGTCTTATGGAACATTCTGAAGCTTTAACAGCAATTACTTGTTCAACTGTTAATTCTTACAATGGATTAGTTCCTAGAGTTGGTGGATTTGAAGGAGGAACTGTAACTTGGGCTCCAACTAATATTACTTATGGTCATAATAATCGATCAGCACAATTTCGTTTACCTCAAAATCGTTATTGTATTGAAAATCGTGCTGCAGATATGACCATGAATATTTATTTAGCAATGGCAATGACATTGTCAGCCGCTGTTGAAGGAGTAAAGAAAAAAATCAATCCTGGCAACCCTACAGATCGTGATTTATATCAAATGACGGAAGATGATTTTAAGAAATTAAAAATTAGACGTTTGCCAAAAAATTTATTACAGGCAATAGAAGCTCTTAAAAAAGATAAATTGACTGAAGAAGTTTTGGGATCTGTAATGAAAAAATCATTTATTTCTTATAAAAATGATGAATGGGAGCGTTATCATCAAGCTGTTACTGATTGGGAAGTAAAAGAATATCTAAGATTATATTAATGCAAGATTATGAATATTTTGATCTTGGTGATTTTAAACTTCTCTCAGGAACATTATTAAAATCAGCAAAACTTGCTTATAAAACATACGGAACTATAAATAATAGTTGTGATAATGTTATAGTTTTACCTACGTTTTATACTGGTACACACAAACGAAACGAAAGTTTTATTGGACCAGATAGAGCCATTAATCCAAATAAATATTTTATTGTTTCTATTAATATGTTTGGAAATGGACTTTCATCATCTCCTAGTAACAGTTTATCTCCACAGGATGGACCGCGTTTTCCCAATATAACACTTTGGGACAATATTAATTGTCAGGATAAATTATTAACACAAAAACTTAATGTTAAAAAAATAGCTCTTGTTGCAGGATGGTCTATGGCTGGTTGCCAAGCATATCAGTGGGCAGCTCAATATCCCAATATGGTCAAGGCAATTCTACCATTCTGTGCTTCAGCAAAAACTTCAATTCATAACCATGTTTTTTTAGAAGGTGTTAAAGCTGCACTTGTGGCTGATAAAAAATGGAATAATGGTGATTATAAATCTCCACCAGTTGCAGGTCTGAAAGCTTTTGGAAGAGTCTATGCAGGATGGGCTTTTTCGCAAGGTTTTTATAGAGAAGAACTTTATAAAAAACTCGGTTTTGAATCAGTTGAAGATCTGCTTAAAAATTGGGAAAATGATCATGTAGAAAATTGGGATGCAAATAATCTTTTAACTAAAATTCATACTTGGCAAACTGTAAATATAAGTGCTGGACCAATTTACAATAATAATTTTGAGAAAGCATTGAGCTCAATTCAAGCTCGAACAATTATAATGCCGTGTAATCAAGATTTATATTTTAGAACTAAAGATAATGAAATTGAAGCTAATTATATTCCCAATGTTTCTCTTCGACCTTACGATTCTCTTTTTGGTCATTGTGTAGCCAATCCTGGAAATGATAAAAATTTTGAATTAGAGCTTGATAAGAATATTAACGAATTACTGCAAGA
>CAJWKX010000047.1 GCA_913043015.1 uncultured Candidatus Pelagibacter sp.
CTTATAATTAGCTAAAAATATTAAATTTTCTATTTCCTCTTTGATTTTTAAATATTTACTGGAATAATTGATAATTTTTTCGTCTGCAAAGCAATTTATGATAAAATAAATTTTTTTCACTAAATTATCATGAATTACAAGGGTTCTAGGTCTAAGTATTCTTGAATCTGGAATTTTTAAATCATCCTTGCAAGAATTTGGAATTTTTTCAATATATCTAATGATATCATATGAAAAATATCCAGATAATATTGAACTTATTGGTGGTAAGGATTTTGGAATTTTAAATTTGAATTCTTCAATTATTTTTTCAATAATATTTTTTGGCTTACCATTAATTTTTGTTTTGTTTTTTTTACTATCATATTTATAACAATTGCTATTATTAAATTCCCAGATTTTATCAGGATTTTTTCCAAAAATAGTATATCTTCCTTTGATTTTACCTTTTTCGACCGATTCAAAAACAAAACTATTTTTATCTATTAAAAAATTATCAATAAGGTTTAATACTTCTTTTTCTCCATCAGTTACAATTGAAGCAAAAATTATTTGATTTTTCTTTTTCTTATGAAGAAGTTTAAATCTTTTTAAATTTACATTTAACATTATCTAAAATTGTTTTTAAATCTTTCTAGTGTATTTTGATTTATCTTTATTTTATATTTATCGTTAACTAAAGAATTATAAGAGCTAGATAGGTCATTCCTAATTTGAATGTTAGCTTGTTGCGTATAATTAGATAAATCATTTGTATTTTTTGATAAATTATTTGATAAAACATTTTCAATTTTAGATAAATAAACATTGTTATTTTTATCACTCATCAGCAAAAAATTGTTTTCTGGCAATGAATAGAGCAATTTAATTGAATCTAAAGTGAATAAGTCACTTTTTTTTATTGAGTTAATTTTAATTTTTTTTATTAAATTTTTATTATTTACTAACCCAATAAAATCATAATTTTTAAAACTTTTGTTTTGAATTTTCAATAATAAATCACTGTTATAATCGAATTTGTTTTTTTCAAATAAATTATTTTTTACTGACTCAATAAAATCAAAATCATTCTTTTCAGGCAAAACTTTCTTAATGCTCTCTATTTCATACAATAAATAAAAATCATTTTTGTCTACTATCTGAATTTTATCTTGATCTCTTTTCTGGTAAATTTCTTTAAAAATAAGATCTTGATTATTGCTATATTTAAAGTCTTTTATTTTAGAAACTTGTAAATTGAAATTAGATGATATTTCTTTAAAGCTATAGCCATTTAATATTTGATTTTCTAGTTCATCAATTTTTGAAAAGAAATTTTTGCTAAATTCTTTTTCTTGGACAAGATTTTGAGGGGTAATTTTTACGTAAGTAAAATCAATTAATTCTCTTTTTAATTTTTCTTCATTTTCTTTAATAAAAGTTTCTATTTCATCATTGTTAAATTCGTCTTTTTTTTTGTACACTTCGTTCAAATTTAAATATGACAATTCTATTTCTTTGGTTTGATTCCTAAATGTTTTATTAGCAATAAAATATGGAGATTTAATTCCTCCACTTATATATTTAAAAAGTTCTTTTTTAAGCTCATTTTTTTTTAATCTAATTTCAAAATCTGTGACAGAAATATTATTTTCTAATAAGAATTTTTCATATTTTAATCTTGAAAATTTGTTTTTTTCATCATGAAAACTTTTATCTTTTTTTATACTTTCAGCTAATGCATTGTCCGAAATCAAAATATTTAGATCTTTAATTTCTAAATCAATTAGCGTATTCGAAACTAATCCTTTTAATAATTCTTCAAGTATATTGTTATTAATGTTTTCTTTAATTATATCAGAATTTATTTTTGAGTTATTAATATAATTGACAAAATCTTTTGTTGAAATATTAAAATTATTTATTTTTGCTATACTGTTTATATTTCCTCCACTAAAAACGCTTCCCATACCCCAAAATACAAATGGCACGATGATAATAGCTACTAATATGGTTGCTAATTTACCTTTAGAAAAACTTCTTAATTTATTCAGCATAAAAAATGTTTATTTATTGAACTATAAAAAACAAACCTATAAATTAATTTACAGTTAATGACAAATAATAATATGTATTTTATAGCTAATTGGAAAATGTTTGGAAATTTAAAATCCATAAATTCAATAAAAAATGTCATTAATTTATCAACAAAATTAAAATATAGAAAAGCTAAAATTATATATTGTCCACCATACACTCTTCTTGACCAGTTTGTAAAAAAAACAATTAAAACAAAAATAGATATTGGGGCACAAGATTGTCATACTCATCAAAATTATGGAGCTTTTACTGGCTCTATAAATGCAAAGATGATTAAGAATGCTGGATCAAAATTTATCATTATAGGGCACTCAGAAAATAGAAATACCGGAGATACAAATAAAATTATAAATCTAAAGATTAAATCATCGCTTAATGAAAAATTAAAAATCATATTTTGTATTGGTGAAACTTTAAAAGAAAAGAAAAACAAAAAAACAAATCAAGTTATAAATACGCAGATTAAAAAAGGTTTAAAAGATATAAAAAAAATAAATAACATTATATTTGCGTATGAACCTGTCTGGTCTATAGGAACAGATATAATTCCAGAGTTAGATGATTTAAGGAATCAAGTTAAGAAAATAAAATTTTTTATTAAAAAAACTTATAAAGTGAAAAATCCATTAGTTTTATACGGAGGATCGGTAAATCCCAAAAATATATTATCATTAAGAGAAATAAGCTTAATAAATGGTTTTTTAATAGGTGCTGCTTCACAAAATTCAAAGAAATTTATTGATATCATTAAAAAAACTATTAATTAGTCTTCATGGAAAATATTTTACTAGGAACAAATATAGTCCTGGCAGTTATACTTGTGCTTTTGGTTTTGTTTCAAAAATCAGAAGGAGGAGCACTTGGTATAGGTGTTTCTCAAGATAATTTTATGTTTTCAAGATCTGCTGGAAACTTTTTCACTAAAGCAACTGCTATAGTTGCCACATTATTTATAATTTGCAGTTTAGGATTAACCATTATTTCTAGAGAAGAATTAACTCCGACCATGTCTGTAATTGATAAAATTGAAGAAAATACAGACGATGCTCCAAAAATTCCTGAAAATAATAATTAATTCTTTTCATTTGATAAATTAATAGCTATAACGTAATTCCATGGCGCGATATATATTTGTCACTGGCGGCGTGGTATCATCTCTAGGAAAAGGATTGTCATCAGCATCACTGGCCTATCTACTAAAATCGCAAGGTTTTAAAGTTAGAGTTAGAAAGATGGATCCTTATCTCAATGTAGATCCAGGAACTATGAGTCCATTTCAGCATGGCGAAGTTTTTGTAACTGATGATGGCGCTGAAACGGATCTCGATCTAGGACACTACGAAAGATTTACAAATATTTCTGCTAAACAATCTGATAATATTACAGCTGGCAGAATATACAGTGATATTATAAAGAAAGAACGTAAAGGAAATTATCTTGGAAAAACTGTACAGGTTATTCCTCACGTAACTGATCGGATAAAAGAATTTATCAAATGTGATATTAAAAAAGAAGATTTTGTAATTTGTGAAGTAGGAGGAACAGTTGGAGACATTGAAAGTCTCCCGTTCTTAGAAGCTATCAGACAGTTTTCTAATGATATAGGAAAAAATAAAACCTTATTTATTCATTTAACTTTAGTTCCATTTATGAAATCATCTGATGAAATTAAAACAAAACCCACACAACATTCTGTAAAAGAATTAAGAAGCATAGGTATTCAACCTGATATAGTTATTTGTAGATCTCAACAGTCGATACCAATTGAGCAAAGAAAAAAAATTTCTTTATTCTGCAATGTACCAATTGAAAATGTTATAGAAACTGTTGATGTAAGAACAATTTATGAAGCTCCCATAAGTTTTTATAATGAAAAATTAGATAAACAGGTATTAAAATACTTTAAATTAAAACCAAAAAAAAAAGTAAATTTATTACCTTGGAAAAAAATTACTAACATTGTTCTCAGAACTAAAAAGGAAGTTAATATTGCAATAATAGGAAAATATGTAAATTTAAAAGATGCTTACAAATCATTGGATGAGGCATTAATTCATGGTGGTATTAATAATAATATCAAAGTCAATTTACTTAGATTAGAGTCAGATAATTTAAAATCCAACGAAATAACTAATAAATTAAAAAAAGTATCAGGAATTTTGATCCCTGGAGGATTTGGAAAAAGAGGAACAGAAGGAAAAATCGCGGCAATAAAATATGCCAGAAATAAAAAAATTCCTTTTTTAGGTATATGTTTTGGAATGCAAATGGCAATAATTGAATATGCAAGAAATGTCTTAAAAATTCAAAAAGCAGGTTCTAGTGAATTAGATAAAAATTGCTTTCCAGTAATAGGCTTAATTCATGAATGGAATAAAGATGGAAAACTTATTAAAGGCACCAACAAAGATCTTGGTGGCACTATGAGATTAGGTTTATATGAGGCTAAATTAAAACACAATTCTTTGATTAAAAATATTTATAAAACAAATTCTATAAATGAAAGACATAGACATAGATACGAATTGAACAATAATCTTAAAGATCAGTTTGAGAAAAAAGGATTGATTTTTTCAGGAATGTCACCAGATAATAAGTTGCCTGAAATAATTGAGTTAAAAAATCATCCATGGTTTATAGGTGTCCAATTTCATCCAGAATTTAAATCTAGACCTTTATCTCCTCATCCATTATTCTCTTCGTTTATCAAAGCTGCAAATTTCTACTAATGGAAAATATAACTGTTAATTGTGAGAATATTGAAATTTCTAATAATAATAAAATTTGTCTTATTGCTGGTCCCTGCCAGTTAGAAACTGAGCAACATGCAATGGATATGGCGGGTAAAATCAAAGAAATAGCTTCAAAATATAATATTGGATTTATATATAAAACATCTTTCGATAAAGCGAATAGAACAAGCCTTAAAGGTAAAAGAGGCGCTGGAATAGAAAAATCTTTACCAGTCTTTGATAAAATAAAAAAAGAGCTAAATGTTCCTGTATTAACAGATATCCATAATGAGGAGCAATGTTTAATAGTTTCTAAACATATTGATGTTCTGCAAATTCCAGCTTTCTTATGTAGACAAACAGATTTACTTGTAGCTGCTGCGAAAACAAAAAAAATTATTAATGTAAAAAAAGGTCAATTTCTTGCTCCATGGGATATGGTTAATGTCACAAAGAAAATTTCAGATTCTGGAAATAATAAAATTTTAGTTACAGAAAGAGGAGCAAGCTTTGGATATAATACATTAGTTTCTGACATGCGATCAATTCCAATAATGGCAAAGAACGGTTATCCAGTTGTTTTCGATGGAACTCATTCAGTACAACAACCTGGTGGTTTAGGTGAAAAAAGTGGTGGTCAAAGAGAATTTATTGAATACTTAACAAGAGCTGCTGTAGCAGTAGGTGTTGCTGCTGT
>CAJWKX010000048.1 GCA_913043015.1 uncultured Candidatus Pelagibacter sp.
CCTAGCTTCGGTGCTATATTTAATATTTTCTTTAATATTCTTATTTGCTCATCAATATCCTCATCTTCTACAGAATCTTTCAAATTGATTTCTAAATTCGCTAATACATCACCAAATTTGTTTCTTGTATCATATTCAGACCTTGCAATAGAATGGATGAGCGTATCATAAGCTTCTCTGATTAGTTTAGAATTCTCCGGATCTTTTTCAGGGGGATATATCTTTACTGCATTAAAAAAAGCTCTTTTTATCTCTACAGAAGAAGCAATTTCTTCTAATCCGAGCCTCGTATAAAAATTTTCATGCTGCGGGTTGAAATTGGATGATTTTCCCATTTTACTTATCCTTTTCGATTACTGATTTTACAGTGCTATTATAATATTGAAAATGATCCGGATACATATCAACATGTTCTATAAGCAATAATGCGTAAAAAGTTGCTTTGGTGCTATCACCCTTACTATTAAAACTTTTAACAAGCTCTAATAAGAATGGTGCTGAATAGTTTTCATTTTTAGGAAACATATCAATGAACTCTATAATGTTTTTAATACGATTTGGATCATCTTCCCTTTTCAAACGGGACAGAAAATATGCATCAGGTTTTTTTAAACAATCAAAAGGTACGTCTAATAATGTTTCATAGTCTTTTGAATTGAATAATCCATTACACATATCTTCTATAATAAAATCTGCGGAATCATGAAGAAAATCCCTGAATTCCAGAGTTTGCAAGTAATTTGAGCTTTCTTTGTATTTCCCTTCTTGTATTAAAGTAAAAAATTCTCTCTCTTGTCGTTCACGATTCCTTTGTTTTTCTATAGCATCCTTGAATTTGTCATTTTGCTCTTTAAGGCTTAGAGATAGTTTGCTTAGTTCTTGGATGGATTCTGTGAAATTCATATTGTCTGTTTGTAATTTAATTAAATTCTCCTGTCCCTCCCCTAATTCACCTAAGAGAGTAGCATTACTTTTAACTAACTCTGATAAATTTTCTTCAAATACAGATCTTTCATTTTGAATATTGCTTATCCTTGTATTAAGAATTTCTATTTCATCATCTTTCTTATTAGATCTGTAATTTAGTTGTCTAAGCTCTTCCTTTAGAATTGTGTTCTTTGCATTAGTCTCTGCAACTTCATTTACTAATTCATCTTTTTTCTTCTCTAGACTGTCACGAACAACCGAAAACTGTTTTTGATCATTATCTTTTTTCTTAATTAACTCTTTTCGCTCATTAAACTCGTAGTAATTATATAAGATACCTATGAACCCTAAAACAAATACGATCGCTGCTTTGACCAAGGTCATCTTCCGAAAAGAAGGTAGAACTTTGCCACTTGTTAGCGTTGCAGCAAAGTAAGGATCAATTTTTTTTATTTTGTTTAGTACATGAGTTTGTTTGTCTTTTTTTTTCTGAAGAAAAAGAATATATAAATGGTGTATACTAAGTTCTACCTGCTCAATACTATCATAATCAAATTTACCTGAGATTATTTCATTATAAATTTCAATATGAGATTTTAATATAGTGTTATTGTCTTGATAATCTTCTTTTGAAATAACCGGTTGTAAACGCTTGAGAATCTTGAATGCGTCTTCATAATCGCCATTTTCAATGGCAAGCCAAAGTGCAAGTTTTAAAAATTCAAAAATATAAGGATAAATTTGAAGATGTGTTCTTACCTGTTCCCAGGCTTTAATGATATGTTTCTTTTCTGTTAATTCCAGAGCTCTGTTATATGCTAAAACAACAGTTGTTGCAAGCAGATTCATGTCATCAAGATTATATTTACATGAACTGCATATATCTATGCTTTCGGACAAAGATCCACACTTATGACAAATTATTTTCAAATTTTCCACATATCCTCAATTACATTCTCATAATGACCTACAAGCCTGATTGTTAAAGCACTTTTTACCCGATTCTGAAGTTGATATAGTTCTGGGAAATTATCTTTAGGAATGTAAACAGTATTAATTCCGTTAATATACGCAGCGGTCAGTTTTTCCTTTAACCCACCAATAGGTAGAATTCGACCTTCAAGTGAAAGCTCACCTGTAAATGCAGAATCCGCAGGAATTTTTTTAGACACAAATTCAGCCATAATCCCGACAACAAAAGCTAAACCTGCTGAAGCTCCATCTTTGTAAATAATTGACTCTGGGATATTGATTTGAATAACTTTATTTAGTTCTTTTGAATTTTTTTGGCAAAGAACGCTTTTCCGCGCTACTCCAAAGGCAAGGTGTATTGAATCCAAAAGTGTAATTCCAAGATTTCCAGATGGATGAATTTCGGATTCTTCACTAGGCGTACTTAAAATTTCTATTGGAAGGATATTACCACCATTTTCATGCCATACAAGACCGTTAATAATTGTCCCTTTATATTTACTTCTTGATGTCTTTTTGATATGAGGAAGAATAAACTTTACCTTTCCTTCACCAAATTTACTTACCGCCTTCTTATATTGTATTGTAGCTTTTTTGATGTCACCTTTTAATGTATATGTTCTTATCAAATCCAGATTTGTATCAAAATCTTCTGGATTCATTCCAATGGCCTTTAAATAATAAGACTCTGCTTTTTGTTCATTCCCCTGTGCAAGTTCTATATCTCCGAGTCGGTTATATATAATCCACTGTGGTTCAAATTTTTCCTCAAGTTTTCTGTATCTTTTCTTGGCAGTTTTGAAATTTTTATCTACCAGTGACAATTCAGCTAAAACAAAATATCCTAAGTCTTTTTTATCCGTTGAAAGTGCGAATTCTTTTAATATATAATATCCATCTTCCAACCTATTATTTTTAATCAGATTATACACTTTCTTCAGCATTTTCTGATACTCAGGATAGCTATCTAATAAATATTTCAATAGCTCAAGCAATTGGTTTTTAAAGTACCGTTTATTGGGTCGCAATTCATCATCATCAGATGAAATATCGGTGACATTTTGCCCCTCTTCAAATAAACCGGGGAAATTTTTCTCTCTCAGTTCATTCAATTTTTTTATATTTGGCCATCTTGTATAAAGATCATTATAAAGAAAAAATATATTTTGATTGTCTTTAGGGCTAAATGGACTGTTTGAAATAACTTCTTCTGCTTTTTCAAAGAGTTTGAATTCAATTAATAAATTAACATAATCAACAATCCTGTTGATATTTTTTGAATCTTTGTCATATTCCTGTTCAGAAAAAAGGAGTGCTTCCTGATGCTTACCGTTTCTGACAAGGTCGTAGAGTTGCTGACTGGATTCAGTCATTAAATAGTAAAAAAGTTTAGAACTACATTTCTTTTAAAAAAAGGTTTGCTGATTGATAGCGTTTTAATCAAAAAATACTAATCCTCTAGTTCAAAGATTAGATCATTGATTTCTTCATCCAGTGTTTTCGCAAGGCTTTTGTCCTCATCAATAATAGCCTTTTTTTGCGCATCAAGTTTTCTCTCCAGTTCCGAATGTCCTTTAAGTTCTTTTATTCTTTTCTCAGCGATCTGTATAGTCGGTTTAAAATCCTTGGCTATAGCACTTTCTGACCAAGTATTTAAATCAGGTTTATCTTCAGTTTTCTTTTCACTAGCTTCAATTGCTGAAACTGTTAATTTAGCTTCTTTACCAGTACTGTCAATGACTGCTGTAACATCCATTATACCATTTAGGTTATAGAAAAATTTCACTGTTACAGATTCTTTACCCGCTGGTGCGGGTGGTATTCCTTTCAATTTATATTCTTTGAGTAGAGTTTGATCTGCTGCAAAAAAACTTTCTTTTTTATTTGACTGATAAACTTCAAGCATTACTTCCTCCTGGTTATCACGCACGGCATAATATTTTTTGCTGAATTCTTTTAGCATCGGTGAATTCTCCGGTATAATTACACTATAATAACCAGGTACATCTTGACCGCTTATATCGACAACTGCTGATATACCAAAAGAAAAATTTACTATATCCATAATTACTGCATCGCATGCACCAGTAATAATTGCACCCTGTATAGCAGCGCCCATGGAAACTGCCCGGTCAGGATCAATGTCAGATCTAGGTTTTTGACCCATTTCATCTTTCACTATTTCTTTAACTAATGGTATGCGTGTTGAACCGCCCACCAGTAATACCATATCAATATCATCAGCTTTGAGTTTTGCTCCCTTAAGTGCTTTTTGTATGGCCTCCCTTGTGCTTTCAAGCTTTTCAGAGATCATGTCCTCAAAAGTTTCACGAGTTAATTCCATATCAAGAGATATTGTGTTGCCATCTTTTACCGCCATAAATCCTTCTTTAATTAATACCTTTTTTCTCCTGCTAAGTGTCTCTTTTGCTTTTTTAGCTTTTTTTAAAACTTTTCTTCTTGTTTCTATATCATCTCTTAAATCAATACCGTGTTGCTTTTGGAAATCATCACAAATATAATCACATAATAATCTATCAAAATCTCCTCCACCCAGTTGATTATCGCCAGATCCACTTAAAATTTCAAGTACGCCATTATTGAATTCTCCAACAGACACATCAAATGTTCCGCCCCCAAGATCATAAATCATTACCTTTACAAATTCTTCTTTTTCTGTATTTTCCAAGCAGTAAGCAAGTGCTGCAGCAGTTGGTTCTGTAATAATTCTTTCAACTTTAAAACCAGCCATTTCACCTGCTTTTATAGTGGCTTCTCTTTGTTTGATGTTAAAATTTGCTGGCACAGTGATAACAGCTCTTGTTATTTTTTCACCCAAGCTTTCTTCTGAATAATGCTTTATATATTTTAATATTTCTGCAGAAACCTCTTCTGGGGAGAGTTTTCTATCACCCAATGTTAATTTTACATTTTTTCCCATTTCCCTTTTTACCTCAAAAATGGGGTGTTTCGTATCTTCGGCTTCTTCTCCAAATACAATAGCTTTATCTAAATCATCAAAGCCTACAACGGATGCAATTATATCATCGTTATCATCATTATGAATCATTTTCAATTTTGATTTACCTATGTAAATGCATGCTTCTGAAGTGGTAGTACCTAGATCAATACCTAAGATGATTTCTTTATTACTCATGTTCTGCTCCATCGTATTTATTTGCGATCACAGATGCTTTTCTCAATAACCTGTCGCCTCTTCTATACCCATTCTCAACTACTTTATTTACTGTTTGATCCTGATTTTTATTTTGTACTGACACAGTATCTACTTTATGATGATATTTAATATTTATCTTCTGACCTGGTTCTGCGGGAACAGTTTGTATACCCATGCTCTCACTGATCTGTTCTTTAGCCTGTATGGCAACATTAATAGAATCTAAAAATTGTTT
>CAJWKX010000049.1 GCA_913043015.1 uncultured Candidatus Pelagibacter sp.
TTGGTTTAATTGACAACATGAGTCATTTCATTGGTGATGATGGAAAAAAATATCCTATATTTGGAGAAGGCGGAGTAAAAAGAACCGCAGAAGAATTTAATAAAGAGTTTTTAGGTGAAATACCAATTAATCCTGAAGTTGGAAAGCAAGGTGATCTTGGAACACCAATTGTTGAGAGTCAACCAGAACATGAAATTTCAAAAATATATTTGAATTTTGCAGAAATAATTAAATCAACTTATCTTTAAGATCAAAAGCAGTCATTAGTTCATTCCACTCCCTTTTAGATAATCCAGATTGTTCAATTGATATATTTTCACCATTAATTAATTTTTGAATAATATTTTTCCCTTTTGCAGAAACTTCTGTTCCTCCTACTCTATAATCCATAAATGCTCCATAAGTAATTGGCACCCATTTTTTAAGAGTATCTAACATTGCTTCTGCGTATGCTCTTATTTCGTATTGAGCATGATCATCTGCTCTCAGTCTTAGAAAGTTCATTAAATTTAGCAAGTCAGTTTTCCAATACCACTGTGTATAAGTATTTAAAGTTAAGTTCATTCTAGCAAGTTCTCTTGCTAGTCCGATTTTATTTTCATCTATTACTGTCCCATCATAACGCTCATTTAACATTTGTTCATAATTACCGTAAGTTCTTTCTGCGTCGTTTTTTAATGAATCTAAAACTTTCTTCGCTTGTTCACCTTCAAGAACATCTCCTCTACCTTGCCTATTGTTTTGAGATTGTGCCGCAAGATGTTCTGATGCTGGTAAATAAAATTCTTTATCTAAAATTGAATATCTTGCAGAATATTCATTAACGTTTGCTGTTCTATGTCTAATCCATTGCCTTGCAATAAAAATTGGTAGTTTAACATGATATTTTATTTCACACATTTCAAATGGAGTACTATGCCAATGTCTCATTAAATACTTTATTAAACCAGCATCCGTATTAACCTTTTTTGTTCCTTTTCCGTAAGAAACTCGAGCTGCTTGTACAATTGAACTGTCATTACCCATATAATCAACAACTCTAATAAAACCGTGGTCCAATATTGGAATGGCTTCATACAATATTTTCTCAAGCTCAGGTGCTGTAACTCTTTTGGTATTATTTGATTGAGATTGTTGATCTTCGATCTCTTGCAGCTGTTCTTTAGTTAATTTCATGAATAATTTATTGAATCTCTATAATTTACTTTTATATTAATAGTGTTGGTTTTCCAACTACGACGATAAACGAATTTCGTAATAAGCATTGTTGACTGAGGACGGAAACCTAAGCTTACACCATTTTCGACTTGAGGGTGTGAAAAAATACCAGAAATCAGTTTTATTTCATTTGATCACAATATTTTATAATAAATTGATCATCAAATTTAGTTAAAAAAGTTACAAAATGTAGTTTAATATATTGAGTAAGGTTAATATTCGAAGATTTATTATAATTCGCTATATAATTTTCTGAGTTTTTCCATTTTTCAATACCACAAATACTATAAATCCTTGGTTCACGAATAAAATGATTTTTATGAAAATCAGATAACATAACAATTTCAGATAAAAAACTAATCGATAATAATAAGTAAAAAATAATTACAATTTTTTTTTCAAGTTTATTTAATACAATAGAAGCTAAGATTATGAATAGTGGAAATATATATATATTATAACCGTGTGTTTCTCTAAAATTAATAGATACAATGTAAATAAAAGCTCCTAAATATAATACTAGTGATAATAAAGTAAGATTATTATTTTTTATTTTTTTTAACAAAAAATAAAATAAAGGTAAAAAAATAATTATGTTAGTTGTTCTAAAAAATAGACGTGCATCAATGAATAAAATCGTTTTTGTTTCTTTTGGAGTAATTTCTCCTTTATTAAAATCAACAGGAAAAGATCTCAGAGCACCATAAAAATATTCTTTTAGAGTAGTTATGATGTCTGGATTATAATTTGAAACTTCATTGATAAATTGAGACATATATGCTAAAGGATTAATTAATCGCATAAGAATTAATTTGTTTAATGGTATTAAATTAATTAGATCTAAAAAAAATATAAAAATCAAACAAAAAACAAAACCAAGTAAGATTATTGAAATTGTTGTTAGAATTTCAGAAAAATTTGTTATTTTTTTTATTGATAAAAATTTTATTAAAAAAAAATAAAAAATAACAAATATTAATAATAAAAAAAGATCTATATTATTTGTAAAATGAAATCTTGGCATCAAGTAAGCTTTGGACAAAGATGTTCCAAGAATTAATTGGATAATAATGTATCCAATTAAAAAAGTATTAAGAAAAAATAAACTTAAAATATAATATTTTCTTTCATGAATTAAATAGTTTTTATTATCTGAAATTGTAAAATAATTAAATAAGAATGGTAAAGAAATTAAAAAAGTAATAAATAAAAAAATTACTTGTATTTTAGCTAACATTGCTAAGCAGAGAAAAAAACCGGAAAAGAAACAATAGTTTATTTTATTTTTTTTTTTTATAAATTTTATTAAATAATATAGAAATAAAAGAAACATTAACACCGACAAGATTTCTGACCTAATTAGAAATAACAAATCGTAAGTATCGCTCAGAAAAATGATGAGAAAAGTGCTAAGTATAGATATTTTTTTGTTTATGTTTAATTCTTTTAAAATACCAAACAAAATTAAAACAACTAAAAAAAAGTAAATACTATTTAGAACTCTTGCAATAATAAATAAAGTTTGAAGATTTTCATCTATATTTTTAGAAATTAAAATTTCCTGGATTGTAAAACTATCAAAAAAAATAGATAAAAATTTGTAAATACTTCCAAGAATAAGAAAGGTCGTATACGCTGGATGATCTTTATATTCTTGTTCGAATCCCGAGGATATCAACAAAGAATTGTAAATAATTTTTATATCCTGATCTAAAATTGCACTCCAATGTTGTTGGGATAATTGAAAAATATTTAATAATAAAAAATATCCAAATAAAAATATTAAAGTAATTTTTGAGTAGTCTTTCGAAAAGTTCATAAAAACCAACAATCCAACTAAATAGAAAAGATTGAAAATTAATCTTTTAGTTCTATATTAAGTATGTTGGTTTTCCAACTACGACGATAAACGAATTTCGTAATAAACATTGCGGACGTGGGGGCAGTACCCACCACCTCCACCAATTACAGCTTATGGGGGTGAACTAGGATCGACGAGTGTCTAAAGGTTGTTCTTTCGTTCGGTATTGTTCCGCCGTAACGGGCTAAATTATAAATGCTAACGAAAGTTACGCACTTGCAGCTTAATTAATTTATTAATTAAGTTACGGGGTTTGGGGCACCTGGCAACAGAACGCCCCTTTTTATTGGATTCCTTTTATTTCCCTTATTTTTTTAAAAAAATTTGCAACGAAGTTTAAAAACAGAATGAGATAGTTTTTTCATTAGGGTTAGTTTAACTCAACATCTTATTCAGAACAATTAACAAAGAAATCTGCAACGAAGAATTTCAAAAAGGATTGATTTATAGTATTAATTTAACCTGGGTGGCGGAACAGAACACCCATTCAAAATTTGAATTTTTCTTCATGTTTCATATGCGGAGTTACCTATATTTGCTGTAAAAATAATAAGGCAAAAATCCAACCGGCTATACCATATGCAATATCATCCCAATTCCATTTCCCTTTAATCCATAAATCTAGCGCTTCTTTAATTAAAGTGGCAATTAATCCAGACCATATCATAAATGGAAAAAATACTGCTACAGTAGTTAAAAAGAATGACCATAGGAAATGTAATTGCAGGTCGGTTCTAAAATATGTATGAAGAATATTTGATAATTTCGTTATCATAGTAAGATTCCTAAAAGTTTTTTCATTTATTTATTGAACAAATTATTATTTATATACCAATCATCAAATCCACTGATTGATTTAAAAAGTCTACTATAATTATTATTTTTTAATAAATAAAATATCTTGTTTCTTTTTAATTTATCATAATTATGTTCAATTGTTATAATAGAAGGTTTAAACTTTACAAAATTTAAATTATTCAAAATATCAAATTCTGAACCTTCTGTATCAATTGATAAATAATCAATTCTATCAACTGAATGTTTTAAAAATAATTGATTCAAACTAATTGATTTTAAAGAAAAAACAGTTTCTCTCCTTTTTTTATTATTAGTCTCAATGTACGATCTTCCTCCTTTTTCTAAACAAAAATTTACAAACTTTTGTGATTCATTAAATATAGGTTTTTTTTCAATAATACATTTTGGTCTATTTATTAATAATTTTTCATGCCAAAATTTCGCTGGTCACATAATATTCCATTCCAATTTCTATTTTTTTCTAACCAAAAAGTGTTTGAATGAACTAAACCATCGCATGCACCTACTTCAACAAAAAAACCATTATCTTTATTTAAAATATAATCGACAAATAAATCCTGCATTAATTGACCGTAGCTATTTTTGTAATTCTTAGAAAAATGATTTAACAAACTTTCAATACTTACAGAGGTATTTGAGTATAAATTCTCAGTAAAACTCTTCTTAAGTGTTTGAATATTTATGTTTAAATAATCTTCTTTCAATAAAATTTTTAGATTTAGTTTCTTTAGACAATTTTTGATTAATGACCTTAAGAGTTTATAAAACTTTTTCATAATCTTTGATTTTTACAGTATGATCTTTGATCTTAACAAAAAGCATCAAGATTCTCAATTTTGATTTATCTCAAAAAAATCTAGTATAGTGCATAGTTCTTTTTAGTTTGCTTTATCTCAAAAGTCTCTAGTTTATTACCTAGCTATCCTACATAATCCTACATCAAACCCAGAACCACGATCCCTAAAAGTTTTTTCATGATCCAAGATCCTAGCACGTAATCAGCACGTAATCCCATTAAAACTTCTCACTTTTGCCAATTCAACTTTGTTGCAAAATAAGGATTATAGAAGCACGATCTGGGGCACCTGGCAACAGCGAGCGCAAGATGAGTCAATCATCTACTTTTGCTGGCGGCCATTGACTTTGACTCTCTGTGCGATTAGTCCTAATTTTGAAAGCATGAATAAAGATTCCTGGTGCGGCCAGAGAGACTCGAACTCTCATGGGGAAACCCCCGCTTGGCCCTCAACCAAGCCTGTCTACCAGTTTCAGCATGGCCGCGTTATGCGACAGAATAAGTGAATGACAATTATCTTTCAAGTTGATAAATTATTTTAATGGTCAAAGAAAATTTAACAAAAAATTCTTTAAATGAAATTTATAAAAAAATTT
>CAJWKX010000050.1 GCA_913043015.1 uncultured Candidatus Pelagibacter sp.
GAGCGTCTCGTTGCCAACGAGAAGGTCGTGGGTTCAAGTCCCATTGCCCGCTCCATTTATGCCTGATTTACGAAATAAAAAATGTGTTCCTTGTGAGGCTGGGATTTCAGCTCTTGATTTAAGTGAAATCCACAAATATCAAAAAAAAATAGATGGCTGGAATGTAAAACCAAACGAAAAAAAAATTTATTTTTTAGAAAAAAATTTTAAATTTAAAAATTTCTTAGAAAGTCAAAATTTTGTAAATAAAGTTAGTGAAATTTCAGAGCAGGAAGGTCATCATCCAGATATTTTATTTGGCTGGGGTTATGCAAAAATTACTATAACTACTCATGCCATAGAAGGATTGTCAGAAAATGATTTTATTCTTGCTGCTAAAATCAACCAAATTTCTAGTGTCTAAAGTGTCTAGTTTTGGAAAAAACTAGTATTGTTCCAGTCTGATTTGCAAACTTGATAATTTCTTTATCACGAATGGATCCTGATGGCTGAATAACTGCTGTTACACCAGCTTGAACTAATATTTCAATACCATCTACAAAAGGAAAAAAAGCATCAGAAGCAGCAATAATTTCATCATTATCATTTTTTGTTTGAAATTGTCTCATTTTATTAATTGCAATTTTACAACTATCTAGCCTACTAGGTTGTCCAGATCCAATTCCAACCGTTGAATCTTTTTTAACTAATACAATTGCATTTGATTTTACAAATCTGCAAACATTAAATGCAAAAATTAGATTTTTTAATGTCTTAAAATTTGGTTTTTTCTTTGATACCACTTGAAAATTTTTGGAAGCAAAAGTCTTAGTATCAGAAAATTGTAACAACATTGAATTAAAATTAGATACTACATTTTGTAAATCATTTAATTTTAAATCATTTGCATTAATAACTCTTAAATTTTTTTTCTGTTTCAACACTTTTAAAGCTTCACTTTCAATTTTATTTCCAATTACCACCTCTAAAAACAATTTATTTAACTCGATGGCTAGCTTTTTATTAATTTTGAAATTACATGAAACAATTCCACCGAAAGCACTTGTTGGATCACAAGCTAAGGCCAGTTTGTAGCTTTTAACAACATTTTTATTTATAGAAACACCGCAAGGATTTGCATGTTTTACAATTACTGTTCCAGTGTTTTTTGGAAGTGATTTAGAAATTATTAAAGCTGAAAATATGTCATTATAATTATTATAACTAAGCTGTTTTCCATGTAATTGTTTAATATTTAGTTTATTTGATTCTGAATAAATAGCAGCTTCTTGGTGAGGATTTTCACCATATCTTAATTTCTCAATAAGATTTCCATAAATTATTTTTTTTTGAGGAAATAAATTTTTTGATTTTTTATTGAAATAATTAGAAATTAAAACATCATAATAAGCCGTTTCAGTAAACGCTTCTTCGGACATTTTTTGTCTAAATTCTATAGAAGTTGATCCATTGTTATTATTTAATTCTTCTATAAACTTATTATACTGTTCAGATTTAGTGATGACTGTCACATCATTGTAATTTTTTGCTGCAGCTCTAACCATAGTAGGTCCTCCAACATCGATATTTTCAATTATTTTATTATGGCTGTTAGTGCTTTCCAAAGTTTTTTCAAAAGGGTAAAAATTAACTACCACTAAATCTATTTCCTCAAAATTATTATTTTTTAAATCTTTTAAGTGTGATTTGTGATTTCTTTTACTCAAAATTCCGGCATGAATTTTTGGATGCAAAGTTTTTACACGTCCATCTAATATTTCAGGAAAACCAGTATATTTAGAAACTTCTAGACATTTAAAGCCTAATTTTTTTATTTCCTTAAAAGTTCCTCCAGAGCTGATTAGCTGAATTTTATATTTTGCAATATTTTTTAAAAGTAAATAAAGATTTTTTTTATCAGAAACTGAAATAAGTGCTTTTCTAATTTTTTTCATTAAATTTTAATAATTTCCCACTTAATAATTTGATCTTCGTTTCGAGTCATTCCTGAAATGAAAATATTTTGATTTTCGATAAAAGAATTTTTTTTACCGAAATATAATCCAGTTTCAACATCAATTATATGATCTTTGCAAGCAAATCTCCATCCTGAATTACTTAATTCAATCAAAATTGATCTTCCTTCTTGAGTTTTGGTTATTTTTACCCCTGGTTCAAAATGAAAACGAATTTCAAAATTACTACTTTTAAACTTTCTTTTTTTTAATAATTTATCTTCGCCAATGAATTTATTTGCTTCAGGAAAAAACTCTATTTTTCGTTCATGAATCATGCCATATTTTTTTAAGTAACCATCATGTGATCCAGATATGCTCCAATAATTTTTCTCTGCAATAACTGATTTTTTAATAATCTTTAGTCCTTTTTCTATTGTAAATGCACCATAGGAATTTTTTTTTGTTTTAGATGATGAATGATTATCTAAAACCAAAGTAGAATGAGCAGCGGTTGATTTTGATATAGAATTGAGCTGATGCTTAAAATTTTGAAAATAGCCAGAATTAGAGATTAATTTTTTTCCGTTAAAAATAATTTCAAATGATAATGATCCAGACTGATAATTACCACTAAATTTTTTTTCTGGAGATGATCCTAGATCAACAGCTAACAAAATATTTTTATTTTTTAAAATAGCATACCCTCCGTGTTCATTGCTTTCGTATTTAAATTTGTAACCATGGAACTTTAAATACTTGTCAAAGTCAGAATTATCTGTTTCATTATTACCATTAAAAAGTAAACTTTGTTTCGTATTTTGCCAGGTAAAATAATAAGATTGTCCTAGGTAGAAAATAATTTCATCTAAATATTCTGGGATTTCATTTTGAGACTCTTTTAACCATTCTCTAATCAGAATAAAATATTTTAGACAAAATATAAGTTGTCTTAAATTTCTAGATTTTGGAAAACCTTCTGAATCAAATGAAAAATTTATTATTTTTTTTAATAATCCTAATCCATAATTTAAATATTTTTCTTTATCATGATAAGAAAGTCCTGTTAAGATAATAGCAGCACAACCTATTATTTTATTATCGTCCCAAGCCGATCTATTTATTTCATTTATCAAATGATTGACTTGTTTTTTTATATTGTTATTAAATTTTTTTTTATAGTTTTCATCACTATCCTCATAAGTTAATTTTGAATTTGAAATCCATGAAATAATTCTTTTAGATAGAGTATCTATTTCCCAATTTTTGAAGTTATAATTTTCATTTGAATCTATCCAATTTAAAATTATTGATTGTGTTACTTTTTTAGAGGATTTTAAATCAAGACTAAATAACCAAAAAAAACTATGTAATTTCTTATAATCTCTTTCATTAATTTCATTATTTTTCCAAATCGAATTTAAATAAAAATCTTCAATTTTGCTCTTTTTCTTGTCGTATTTTATCAAACAGTCAAGTAAATTTGAACTTGGCTTATATTCTAAACTTTTATGATCTATTATTGATATTTTTTTATTATATAGACCAGAGTTAAGATAAATTTTTCTTGTTTGATTAGTTATATAATAAAAAAATCCATTTATATAAGCTAAAGAACTCTTTAAGACCATTGCTTCAAATCAATTTGAGAGAATCAATATTTTTTTTAATATCTCCGTTATTTTCTTTAAATATTGTTGTACCCGACACAAGTATATCCGCACCAGCTTCTATTACTGATTTATAATTTGTAAAATTTATTCCACCATCCACTTCAATTTCATAATTTAAATTTTTTTGATTTTTGATTTTCTTTAATTCTTCAATTTTACTTATAACTTCAGGCATAAATTTTTGACCTCCAAATCCAGGAAATACACTCATTATTAAAACAAGATCAATTTGATCTAATAAATTTGTTATAACATTAATTTTAGTATCAGGATTAAGTGAAACACCAACTTTTTTTTTAAATTCTCTAATATGTTTTATAGAATTAATTAAATTGTCAGTTGCTTCTGGATGGATTGTTATAATGTCTGCACCAGCATCAGCATAAGCGCCGATATATTTGTGTACGGGAGAAATCATCAAATGCACATCAAAAGGTAATTTTGTATATTTTCTCAAAATTTTAATAACTGGAGAGCCTATAGTTAGGTTTGGTACAAAATGTCCATCCATTACATCTATATGGATCATATCTGCACCAGCCTCTTCTAGTCTTTTAATCTCATTTTTCAACTGACTAAAATCTGCCGAAAGTATAGATGGAGATATTTGTATTTTTTTCATTTAATACTAGATTACTAGTATCAATTTTTGTTTTTTATTTGAATCAATTTTTACCAAAAAGCCTGTATAATTCTGCTGCTATCTCGCTTTCCAATGGAAATGATAGCATGCCCATAACTGAATAGCCTAATAAATAAGGCATTAAATAAAATCTAAACATATAAAAAAACCAAGCAACATAAATTGGCACTAATGGCCCTGCAATAAAACTAGGTGTTATAAATCTAAATAATTTAATTATAGGATTCGTATATTTTACAAAAACCCTCATAAAGAAAAATTGAGAATCTTCTCTTTGAAAAATATTCATAGCTGAACGACCAATCAAGGTCCACATTATAACTCCAAGAATATAGTCTATTACCAAAATATATAGGGGCATTTTGAAAAAAATGGGGGCGGTTATCGCCCCCAAATTAAAATTATTTATTAGTGTTTTCTACCAAGAATTGTTCTGCCACTTGGTATACGACATTCATCTACCAATTTTTTAGTAGCCCTATCAGGTTCATCTGTCATCAAGCTTACTACAACCATAACCACTAGACAAACAACAGCTCCGATAATACCAAATCTTAAGTGGTCAATACCTAACCAAGGTGTCTGAGCCATAAATTTCGGTCCGACGTAGATTAGATATGCTGTTCCTGATCCAAGACCTGCTAACATACCCGCAATAGCACCTTCTCTTGTTGCTCTCTTCCACCATACTCCTAATACAAGTGGGAAGAACAATCCAGACATTGCAAAATCGAATGCCCAAGCAACTGCTCCAAGGATACTGGTGATTCTCATTGAGGCGATATATGCTCCGCAGGCACCAATCACGACTAGAAGTGATCGTGCAACTAATAATCTTTTTCTTACATCTGCTTTTGGATCAATGATTTTAAAGTAAATATCATGTGATAAAGCATTTGCGATTGCAAGAACTAGACCATCTGCAGTTGACATCGCTGCAGCCATACCTCCGGCAGCAACTAGTCCTG
>CAJWKX010000051.1 GCA_913043015.1 uncultured Candidatus Pelagibacter sp.
ATTAGAGGTTTTGGTTACATAAAAAATAAAAATATTGAGATTGCTAAAAGTTGTGAAGATAGGCTAATGTCAGCCTTTAATGGATAAATCCAAAATTTTATCTGCTTATGTTATTTTAATATTTGCTACTGCTCTTTGGGGAGGGAATATTGTTGCAGCAAAAATTGCTAGCAATATTACGTTAGAGCCTATTAAACTAAGTTTTTTTCGAAATCTTGTTGTCATATTTTTATTACTACCATTTGTATTTCAAAAAATAAGTATCATATATTCTATTTTTAAAAAAAATTGGAAAATAATTATTTTTTTTTCGATTCTTAGTGTTTCTATATTTAACACTTTTATGAATATTGCTCTTACTACTTCTTCTGTAATTAGTTCATCTTTAATGCCTGCATTTGCACCTTCAATGATTATTGTTTTATCTTTTTTTATTTTCAATTCAAAAATTTCTTTTCTTCAATTTATTGGAATTATTATTTCTTTTATAGGTTTCATAAATATTATCATTAGAGGAAATATTCTTAATTTAAGTTCTTTAAATTTTGTAGTAGGTGATATTTGGATGCTTGGATGTGTTTCTTGTTGGGCATTATATTCGTCACTAATAAGAAAAATGCCCAAAGAAATTGATAATATTAGTTTTTTATTTCTAATTTTTTTTATTGGAAATATTTTTGTTATCCCTTTCTACATTTTCGAATCCTCTATCAATCAATCATTTACAATAAATGAACAATATGGCTGGTTACTTGTTTTGTATTGCGGTATTGGTCCGGCATTAATTTCGTATTTATTGTGGATTAAAGCCATTAAAATTATAGGAGCAAATAATTCAGGTCTGTTTTTAAACTTAATTCCTATATTCAGTAGTTTGATTTCAATAATTTTTCTTAAAGAAAAATTGGAATTATTTCATATTGTTGGAGCTTTATTAATATTTACAGGCATTTATTTAGTTATTAGAAAGAGTGCTAACAATGGATAAAATTAAAAAATCTGAAACTGAATGGAAGAAATTGCTTGATGAGAAAACATATAATATTACAAGAAAATCAGGAACAGAACAGGCTTTTACTGGCAAATATCTTCATGAAAAATCAAATGGTATTTATAGCTGTATCTGTTGTGGGAATTATTTATTTTCTAGTGATGCAAAATTTGACTCAGGTTCAGGTTGGCCAAGTTTTTTTGAAACTATAAACAACAGTAATGTAAAAGAAGTTGATGACAGTTCACATGGTATGACCAGGACTGAAGTCATATGCGCTTCCTGTGACTCACATTTAGGCCATGTTTTTAATGATGGACCTCAATCTACAGGATTAAGATATTGTATAAATTCTGCATCCTTAAAATTAGAAGAAATTGAATAATTTCAATCTAACAATTTTTTTTTCTTCAATAGGGCATGCATTTATGCATATGTTTGCTGCTTTTTATTTTGTAATCGTTCTGTCAATCGAACAAGAGTGGCATTTTACCTATGATGAATTAATTTCTCTTTGGACTCTTGGAGCTCTCTTAATTGGTTTAGGAGCATTACCAGCAGGATGGTTAAGTGATAGATGGAGCCGCTCTTCCATGATGGTCATTATGTTTATTGGAATGGGACTATCTTCAATTTTATGCGGTTTAAGCAATGAACAATTTTCATTGTTTATAGGACTTTCACTTCTTGGTTTATCTTGTTCTATTTATCATCCTGTGGGAATAGCTTGGGTTGTTAATTCATCAGAAAAAAAAGGAAGAGCACTCGGTATTAATGGAATCTTTGGAGGAGTAGGTATTGGTTCAGGGGCTTTTATAGCTGGGTTATTAATAAAGTACTTTGATTGGAAATTTGCTTTTATTATTCCTGGCATTATTTCATTAATAATAGGAATCATTCTCTTTTTTTTTATTTCTAATAATCTTATTTCTTTTCAGAATTCTAAAACAAAAGATTTGGAAGAAAATAATTCATCTCATAACTTGATAATAATTGCATGTATCCTGTTATTTTCAATGTTTGGACTGGGTCTAACATTTCAAATAATGCAAACTTCCCTTCCAAAAGTTTTTGACATAAGAATTGCAAATTTATCAACTTTTGCCATAGGTTCAATCATCGGTATTATTTACGGCATTTCTGGTTTAATGACTCTTGTTGGTGGATTTTTGGCTGATAAATTTTCTTTAAAAAAAATATATGTAATTGGTATTGCTGCGCAAGTTCCCTGTTTTTATTTTATTGCCAATTTTTCTGGCATACCTCTAATTTTTGTTTGTTTGATGGCAGCAATGTTTAATTCAAGTATTTTACCTACTGAAAATATTTTATTGGCAAAATTTACACCCGAAAGACATCATGGTTTAATTTATGGTTTTAAATTTATTGTTGCTTTTGGATCCGCACCCATAGCAGTATTTTTAATTTCTAAAATTTATGAACAAACACAAGAATTTACAAATCTTTTTTATATAAGTTTTATTTTAATGATGTTTGTTGCTTTTTTTGTATTGTTTTTACCCGTAAAAAATCAAAAAATGAATTTTCCTAATTAGGATTTTTTTTTAAATAATTTAAAAAATCTAAAACTCTGTCATATTGATCATCAGGCAAATCTTTATAAGACATATTAAATTTATTTTTTATTTCTAAAGATACGTGAGCATAAGAATTCCTGCCTTTTGGATGATTAGGGTGGTCTGGCAGCTTATCTTTTAAATAATCACCCGCATTTAATATTTCATTCCATAATTTTTTTTTATTTTCTGGAGTCATTAATCATTTTATTGCAAGTGCTCCCATTGGATCCCATGGATCTAATTTAACAGGATCTTTATTGAATAAGTTTAGTATTTTCTGTGTTAAATATTTTTTATCTATAACTACTTCATAGTTATATTCATTAAACCATGAATCACTCATTAAATAATAACCCTTATCTCCACTTTTATTTCCCCAACTATTTTCAACACGCCATTTTACTGGTTTGCCATTTTTAATATCAACTCCAGTGAAAAGCATAGCATGAGTCATTAAACTGTCTCCATATTCTAAGCGCACACCTTTATTCATATTAAATTTTGTATTTAATAAAATTTCATAATCAAATAAATTCATATCCATTACACCCAGATCTCTATGAAGCATTTTACCAACATCACAACCAAACCAAACTGCTTCATTATTTTTTATAGATTTAATAGTCGCTCTTTTTAGTTCATCGATTTTAACATTTGCATATTTTATTATATTGCCACCAACAACGTTTCCTAAAAAATTAATAGTATACAGCTCATTCATTTTTTTATTCGACATAGGCGCATGAATCAAACAAACCTTATCTTTAAGGTTGATTTTAACATGGTTTTTAAAAAATTTTTTAGGCGTAAGATTATTGAATCGAAAAAATTTATTTTTTTTATTTCTTACTTCCCAATTAAAGTTTTCAGGAGGGTTACCTAGAAACATGCATAGCATTGAATAGATAGTTGAAATCATATTTTCTTTATTTCTTCTTAATTTAGCTATGGTGGTTTTTCTCTTACTCATTTTTCTTAAAATCCATGCAAATTCTCTAAGTTTATGAGTTAAAAAATAGTTCATTAAATTAGATTTGCTGCTGTGATGAGTTTCAGGCATTACGGTTTGTGGGACTACTCCATATTTTTCAATTAAATTTACAAACATATCCCATTGTCCACCGTCCTGAACAGGGTTATATAAAAGATGCATCATCAGTCTTCCATCGTAAGGTTCTTTGAAAGTCTTGATAATGTTTTCAAGAAAATAGTTTGCCTTTTCAAGTTTATCCCAAAACATGAAATAATTTTGAGAAAATTCAAAATCATCTAGATTGTATTTTTCTGCTAAATTCAAACGCATAAGATTCAAGCCAGCAAATCCCCAGCACCTACCAGAAGCTTTTTGATTAGTAACAGGCATTTGATTAGAAATTACGTTAGAAAATGTATGATTGATATTCCTAAAGGCATCCCAATCCACCGCTACATTGGTGGCGTCATTCTTAATTAGGGCATTCCTTGATAAAGAATTAGTTTTAGAAGTCTTAAAAGTTTTAGAAAATTTTTTTATATTAGATAAATTTATAGAATCTTTCATATTTATTTAGATGGCTGATCTAACCATCTTATTCATATATATATATATCTATTCTTCAGATTTTTTAACTTTTTTAGTAGTTTTTTTCTTTGTTTTTTGTTCTATTTTAATTTTTCTATCATCAATCAATTTTATTGCATCTTCAAGATTTATAGTATCAATTGTTTGATCTCCAAGTAAAGATGCGTTAATTTTACCACATTTTACATAAGGACCGTATTTGCCATCATGAGCAGTGATTTCTTTTTTCTCTCCTGGATGTTCACCAAAACTTTTTAATGTGGCGTTACCCCTAATTGTAGGCTTAGCTATTAATTCAATAGCTCGTTCTAATTCAATATCTAAAATATTATCAGTTTTTTCTAAAGCTTTATATTTTTTATCATGCAAAACATAAGGGCCATACATACCAATTCCTGCGCTTACAGTTTTAGTTGTTTCAGGATGAAAACCAAGTTTTCTTGGCAGACCCAATAACTGTATAGCGGTATTTAATCCAATTTCTTCAGGTTCAAAGTTTTTTGGTATTGAAACCCTTTTAGGTTTTTTTTCTTTTGTTCCCTCTCCAACTTGCATATAAAAACCATAAGGACCTTTTCTTAAAGTAATAATTTCGCCTGTTTCTGGATAAACACCAATTTCTTTCGGACCAGTTAGAGTTCCGTTTTTACTGTCGTTTAATTGGTTAAATTGGATCGTGTATTTGCAATCAGGATAATTAGAACAACCAACAAAGCCTCCAAATTTTCCAACCTTGAGACCCAAACGTCCATTATCACACGTAGGACATTTTCTATCCTTATCTTCACCTTTAGGAGGAAAAAAATGCGGACCCAGAGCATTATCAATTACATCAATTATTTCTCTATTAGCTTTTCCTACAGTTTGATCACATAAAACTTTAAAAGTTTCCCAAAACTTTTGTATGACATCTTTCCAATCTAACTTACCATCAGAAATTTCATCCAATTGATTTTCTAAATCTGCCGTGAAATCATATTCAACGTATTTATTAAAATAATTTTCAAGAAATATAGATACAACTC
>CAJWKX010000052.1 GCA_913043015.1 uncultured Candidatus Pelagibacter sp.
GTTTAGGTTAATAGCTGGTTCAATATGAGGCAGTTCTTCTGTAAGCCATACCATGAACCCTTCGAGTTTAGCGGTTAATTCAGCCCCACATCTTTCGGTTGGATTATCAGCAATTTTGTTTTTTCTAAAATCCCATGGGAATTCGAATTTCATTGCCCACATGCCAATTTTTATTTTTTTAGCATGCTCTTCATCTTTAACGAATTTTTTTGAATATTTTCTATAGGCAAATGCATAACCATGTCTGACCAAAAAAGATGATAAACTTTCTCCATTAACAAAGCATTCAGCTAACGTTCTTCCAAAAAAATCCTTGCCTTCGCTGATGCATTCAGGTGTTTCATTGCCTATTTTTTTAGTGAGCAGAACCTTTGAAAACATTCCGCAATAGATTAATAGATCACCGTTGATACAGTCTTGTTTATATTCTGGAGCATCGATACCTGAAAAACGAATTTTCTCACCGTTAAGAACTATTGTATCTCCATCAACTATTTTTATAGTATCTGCAAAACCAACGTTGCAAATTATCAAAATCAGAAATACGTATAGAGATAGTTTTTTCATTGATATTTATATCTCGTTATCTCTCACCAAAAATCATATAATATAGCATGAAACAAAAAAAATCATTAACCAAAACGCAGTATGAAGAATGTTTTGCAAAAGCACTTACGTATGTTGCTCAGATTTTGGTAGCTATCTTTTTTATTGCCGTGCTTATTTCGATATTCTAAAATTAGATAAAAAGCAGTTATAATATAAAATTTAAATTATTTCACAAAGTTTTGCCACAAAATATGATTTATTTGTATTATTAAACATGAAAAATAAAGTTTTAATAATTTTTAAATATCCCCGAGCCAATTGGAATGAGCCAATTATTAATAAATTTTCAAATTATTACGATACTGAATATCTGTATATTAACAATTATAAAAATAAAAATTATAAAGAGTTGGTTAAAGAAATAAATAATTTAATTAAATTAAAAGATATAGAAATTGCAGTTTTTGACGTTGACTACTTTAAATTTATAAATTTTTTTTTTATTGAAAACATAAATGTTAAAAAGAAAATCTTATGGACAGGAGATGATTTTGAACTTCACGAAATAAACTCAATAACGGCTAGCGCTTGTGATTTAGTTTTAACCACATGCCCTCTATCAGCATTAAAATATAGAGAAAAAGGATATGATTCTCTCGTTTTGCACGGAGAGTATGGGAAAATAAATAATAACCAAAATTTAAAAAAAGAAATTGATGTACTTTTTTTTGGTAACATAACTCCCGATCGCAAGGATATTTTAGATTATATAACGAAAGAAGGAATAAATTTAAAAAATGTAGGTCATGAATCTGGCTCGCATGGAATTGCGGAAAATGAATTAGTTAAACTTATCTCAAAATCTAAGATAATAATAAATTTATCAAAATCTAGAACAAGTTCCGTTAAAAACTATTCTTCTGAAAATATTTATAAATTCTACTATCAATACAAAGGTAGATTAATTAAAGCAGGATTAAATGGTGTGGCTTGCGTGTCAGAATATTCCCCTGGTCAAGAAATCCTTTTTAAAGATGATGAAGTTCCTACATTTTTTTCAAAAAAAGAATGCGTAGATATTTTAAAAAAACTATTAAATGATAACGAGTTATTGACAAAATATACAAAAAAATTCACATCAAAAGTTTGTGAATTATTTGAGGATAAAAAAGTTTTTGAACCTGTTTACAACAAAATTGAAAAGATAAATCGCAAAAAAATTAAATTAATTAAAATTCCATATTGGTATTTAAGAATTTCGGCCAAAAGTATAATGTTAAGAAATATAAAACTATCAACTTTAATAAAAATAATATTTCAGTTTAATATTATTATTAAATTGATTAATAATTCAAATTTTGTAGTTAAATTTTTAATTATTTTAGAATCCATAATAAACATTTTCTGGTATTCAATTGTATTTACCTTAAAATCTAAGAAATGAATTCAGTTAAGTTGTTTGATATGTTGTAAGTTTATCAAGTATTATTAAAAAAATTATTAATTTATCTGGGTAAAATTTATGATAAATCTTCTTCTTTAAATGTTGGTAAAATGATTAAATAGGTTATTGATTATGAAAAAAATTAATGTTTTCTTTAATGAATATAACCTTCTAATGGGATCAGGAGGAGTTATGTATTTACCACTTGTTTCTGGAATACTGAGCGCAAATGCAAAAAAAAATAATAAAATTAATGAAAATTTTAAATTTCACAAATTCATTTTTCACCCTGATACAGCCGAAAATATTTTAAAAAATTACTATAAGGAGGTACCTCATATAGCTATTTTTTCGATCTCCATGTGGAATGAACAATTATCATTAAGAATTGCAAAAATTTTAAAAAATAAATTTAATACTCTGATTATATTTGGGGGACCTAGCTGTCCGCATTATCCAACTGAATATTTTAAAAAGTATCCATTTGTAGATATTGCTATTAGAGCCGAAGGAGAAGATGCATTTAATGAATTATTGTTGAGGTATCTTAAAAATAAAAATGATTTTTCTAAAATTCCTAATGTTGCTTATAGAGATGTTAAAACAAATAAGTGTATTATTAATTTTGAAAAATTTAAGTTCATTAAAGATTTAGACGAATATCCCTCGCCTTATTTGACAGGAGAATTTGAATATTTGGTTCCTGATGGTAAAGAACACAACTATCAAGTTATTATAGAAACTAATAGAGGGTGCCCTTTTCTATGTACTTATTGTTATTGGGGCAGAGGAGGAAATACCACTAAGTATAGATTCCATTCTCTTGAACGCGTTTTTGCCGAAATTGAATGGATTGGAAAAAAGAAAATACAGTATGTTTTTAATGCGGACTCTAATTTTGGTATGCATAGAAGAGATATTGAAATAGCCGAAAAATTAGTTGAAACAAAACTTAGAACTGGATATCCAGATAAATTTAGAACTTGCTGGGGAAAAAATATAAGCGAACAAATTTTTAAAATTGCAAATTTGTTACATGCACATGGTTTAGAAAAAGGTATTACTTTAGCAAGACAGACAAATTCAAAAGCAGCTCTTGAAAATGTCAAAAGAGATAACATTAAATTAGAAGCTTATTCTGATTTAGAAAAAAAACTTAATGATCTACAAATTCCTGTTTATGCTGAAATGATTATGGGTTTGCCAGGAGAAACATACAAAAGTTGGACTGATGGATTGGGTTCACTTTTAGATTCGAACGTTAGTAATCAAATTTTTATTTATCAAGCAGAAGTGTATCCAAATACTGAATTCAATGAAAATTCTTATAGAAAAAAACATGGGATTAAAACTAAAAAAATTGAGTTACTAGAAACACATTGTTCACCTAAAGAACAAAAATGGTTAAAAGAATATCAAGAAATTGTTATTGAAACATCTTCAATGACAAAAGAAGATTGGAAAAAAAGAAATCTATTTTCAGGGGTATTAATGGTGCTACATAGCTTCAAGTTAGGGTTTTATTTAATGAATTATTTAAAAAACGAAATGAAAATACCAGGAAAAGATTTCATAAAATATATATGCAACAATGTCAGTAAAAAGAAATATCCATTTATTTACTCGAAACTTATAAAAAACATCAATGATTGGTCTAACAACATGCTTAAGGGAAAAGGTAGATCAATTTTTAACAAAATGTATAGTGATGTATATTTAGATATTGAAGAAATTATATTTTTAGAAATTTCAGAAAACTTAGATTTATTTTATTCTGAATTAAAAGATTTATTTAAAAATTTAATTGGAAGAAATAACTGGAAAAAAAATTATGAGATAATTAACGAAATATTTGATTATCAAAATCTAAGAGTGCCAAGGATTAATATGAATAATTTAAAATTGAAATTTAAATATAATGTTGCTGAATATATGTTTTATTTACATACAAATAAAAAAGTAAAATTAAAAAAAAGCGAAAACTTAATTAAAACAATAAATACTAAAAACTATGGAACAAATTACTGGGAATTTACTAAAAAAAAGGTGATATGGGCAAGAAAGAATGATAAAATTAAAAATGAAATAGATTTTGATTATCAAATTCTTGAAAAAATAAAAAAATCTTTAATTCAAAACAAAGAAAATAAAAATATTGTGCACAAAAAATATAAAATAAATATGTTTGATAAGCTTAAAAAGTTCAAAAAATACGACAGTCTTGAAATTAAAAATAACAGAAGATTATAAAATAATCATGTCTAACGTACTTTTAATCAATCCATCTTACGAACCTAGTTACGGAGGAGCTAAAGCTTCTATAGTTAATCCAATTATGCCTACACTTGGTCTCGCCACAATAGCAGCTACTGCTTTGCAAAGAGGGCATAGGGTAGAAATACTGGACTTGTCCTGGCAACAATATGACTTTAGGCGAGTGCGAAATCATATACTTAAAAGCAAACCTGATATTATCGGTATTACAGCAACAACTCCTCTAATGAATCAATTACGTGACATGAGCGTTTTGATAAAAGATATCTCTAAAAATATCCTCCAGCAACTAATAGAATTAAAATATTTTTTATAACAAATGAGAGACCAACATAACTTTCTGCGAATTTTTCTTTGTATTCGATATAGTTTAGATATTCATTATGGAAATAGATAATCAAGAAAATAGATATAAATAGAAATAAAATAGCTCCTAACTTATCTTTTACCCAAAGATAAATTCTACCGTAAAGCAATTGTTTAGTTAAAAATTTAAACATTTGTAATTCCAAAAAGAGCTAAAATAGTTGTTACAGCACCCGTTATTCCAAGACTTTTAATAATTTTTTTTTCTTCTTTAGCTATCATTTTTCTCATTTGCTCTTTCGTAAAATCACTTTCTTTTTTTTGAGCAAACTCTAATTTCTCTCTAATGTTTTCTATTGCTTTCTTTCGTATATATTTTTTCCCATATTTGATTGATTGATCTTTAGCTTTTA
>CAJWKX010000053.1 GCA_913043015.1 uncultured Candidatus Pelagibacter sp.
CAGGGTTTCGAGACCCAAGACACCACATCTGCCAAAAGCAAATTCCTATCCCTAGAATTAGGATTGAAAACTGTTGGAATAGAACCTTCTGGCGGGTTTACCAATTATCTAAAGGAAATGGGTCACGAAGTGTACAACAGTATGGATGAATTAAGATCGCTTTGCAAAATGAAATTTGATATAGTCATATCTTTTTTTGTACTAGAGCATATACGAGATACAAAAATTTTTTTGTTAGATCAATTAAAGTTAATAAAAGAAAATGGTATTGTCATAGCAGAAGTTCCATGCGTAAATGATCCGCTTACATCCTTATATGACATTCTAGCATTTGAAGATTTTTATTGGTCAATTGCACATCATTATTATTTTTGCCCAAAGTCGATCTCAATAGTTCTCGATCAACTAAATTGTGTTTATGAGATAATTCCGGAACAACGTTATGATTTATCAAATCATTTAATTTGGATGCAGAAAGGGAAACCAGGCGGCCAAGGACATTATAGTGATATAATATCTGAGGTTACAAATAATAACTACTTAGAAGATCTTAAATCTAGTTGGAATTGTGATACATTTTTTCTGAAAATAATGACAAAAAATAAAAAATGAAAATATTATTTATTTACCCAAACCATAAAGGGATGAACATGCTACCTCCAGCAATAGGGTTGCTTTCGGCATGTCTAAAAAGAGATGGGCATAAAGTACAACTATTCGATACAACTCATTATAATTCGGTTAAAATAGGCAAAGAAGTTGATGAAACTGATTCAGATAAATCAAAATCAGATCGATTGATGGCTAAACCTTATGCTAACCCAAAAGAAATAACTCTAAAGTACTCGAATGTTTTTGAAGATTTTAAAAACACAGTCGATACTTTCAGTCCAGACCTACTAGCATTATCTACTACTGAGGATATGTTTCATCTTGGATTGAGCTTATTAACATCATTAAAAGGGAGGCGCCCATTAACAATTGCTGGAGGTGTTTTCCCCACATTTGCACCTGAACTCGTATTATCATTTGATGAAATAGACATAGTATGCAAAGGTGAGGGTGAGGAAGCGCTTAGTGAGCTGTGCAAGAGAATAGAGTTAAATCAAGATTTTACAGATATTCCAAATATTTGGACTGTGAAGGGTGGTGAAGTTATAAAGAATGAACTCAGAATGATTGACATGGACAACAATCCACTAATCGACATGTCACTATTTGAAGAAGCAAGATTTTATAGGCCAATGGGCGGTAAAGTTTATAGAATGTTCCCCGTAGAAACACATAGAGGTTGCCCATACAAGTGCGCTTTTTGCAATTCACCTTCTCAAATGACATTGTACAAAGAGGAAGCCAGCTCAAATTATCTTAGAAGAAAAAACTTTGACAATATGCGCCGGGAACTATTATTTTACAAAAATGAAATGAAAGCTGAATATTTATATTTTTGGGCTGATACCTTTTTTTCCTGGAAAAAAGATGAATTTGAGGAATTTTGCGAGCTTTATTCTGATGTAGATCTGCCTTTCTGGTGTCAAACGAGGATCGAAACTATAAACAAAGAAAGGTTTGAAAAATTAAAAGATATTGGCTGCAGTAGAATTTCTTTTGGACTAGAACATGGGAATCAGAGGTTCAGAAAAATATACTTAAAAAGACTTATGCAGAATAAGGTAATTACAGAAGGGTTAAAAATAGTTAAAGAAATTGGAATACCATACAGTGTAAACAATATTCTAGGATTCCCCTATGAAACTAGAAAATTGGCTTTTGACACAATCAGGCTAAATAGAACATTTGAAGCTGATGACAGGAACGCATACCCCTTTACACCTTTTACTGGAACACCTCTTCGAAAAGTATGCGAAGAGTTAGGTTTTGTAAAGAAAACAGATATTGTAAGGTCATTGGTAGCCAATGGTTCAATACTTAATATGCCTCAATTTAATCGTGAAGAGGTAAATGGATTAGTTAAAACCTTTAATATGTATGTTAAATTTCCTAAAAATAGATGGACTGAAATAAGAAAGGCCGAAGGAAATTCAAACGACAGTCAATTAATATACAATAATTTAAAAGAAGAGTTCAAAGACAAATTCTGGAAAAAGAGTGTTAGTTTTGAACACTCGGCTAAGGAAGTTAACCCTCTTTCTTAAATTCTATAACTAAGAAAAAATAAAATTATGTTTTTTGAATAGTTTTTAGGGTTCAAATGAACTGTTAATCTAGTTATTGTATTGTATAACAAGTACATTCATTACTAAAAAATATCAGAAAAATATTTCAACTACTCGATCTGAATAAAATTGATACCTTCTCATATACTCACCACAAGCAAAAAACAAGTCAACCGATTTTCTCAAACTGTTCTTATACAGATAGCAGGATTATATGAACAGGGACCGCTTCTCCAGCATAAAATCGAAGTTGATGGGGCCTAATATGGCCGAAATATGGTGAAAAGGAATAGATGACGGAAATCATTCAACAAAACACCCTTTTTCGGCAAGCCCCAAAGAAACACTAAATTCTACACCTATATTGTTTATATTAAGCTGAACCCATCCTGGAAGTCATTATTTTCGGGAGAAGCGATCTGAAAAGTCTTATTCGTTCCTATATAATGTGGTGGATACAAAGGATTGATCCACATAAGCTAAAAAATCATTTCGGAGACAATCGTGCGAACGATAAATTTACGGGGGAAATAGTCGTATTGTAATAAAATCATGAAGGTCATCTGCAAAAAGAAGAATTGCATAGTTTAAAGTCGTTCTTCATCTCAGAGTTACTAAACACACTTCAAACAAACGAAACACAGACTCAACTATAGAAATGGCAATATCTATTAAATTCTGCTTGAGATGATACGAATACAACTATTTTCTAGCCAACGATCAAATTATAAATTCCTTTAATAGAAAATTCTGCACTATTATACTAAGTAAATGATTATAGATTTAAATAATTTAACTAAAGAACAGAATATACAATTTGATAAATTGTTTAATAATTCGAAATCAGAATATATTAAACTGGTTGATAAAATATACTTACAGTCAGATAAAAGTATATATTTTATCTTATCATCAGTTACATCTAGAGATTTATATTTAAATGACTCCTTAATAAAATTAACACAGCTACGTTTTATAAAACATTACTTGATCTATCATGATGCTAAGACAATCATTGTATATGATAATAATCAAAAAAGAATTATTCATTCATTCATGCGCAAACACAATTTAGATGCAAGAATTTATTTTGTTAATTCATATAAAGCTCATATTGTAAATATACTAAAATTCGTGCCAAGATTTTTAAAGAACTTCAAAACATCGATACACTTCATTAGAGCAAAAAGCATGACTAGGTTGAATAAAGTAAAAGGAAAGAAAGAAATTATATTGATTAACACATATTTTATCCCAAGCATGTTTGTTGGCAATGAGTACCAAGATAGGTATTATCCGAATTTAATAGAGTTAGCCAAAAATAAGGAAAAAATTTATTTTAATCCAACATGCTTATTTGGAATTAAATTACCGAACACTATAAAAATATGTGAAAAGCTTAACATTAATTTTATTTATAATTTTGATTTATTAAAAATATCTGATTATATTCGTGCATTATTTGCGTCCATATTATTAATAAAATATCGTTTTAAAAATTTGTTGTATTATGATTTTGATGTAAGCTCTATAGTAAACGAAGAAATAAGAAATAACATACTTTCGCATTCTTTATTCATGCCACTACTAAATTATTATTATCTGATGAGACTTAAAGAAGAACATGTTGATATTAAACTATTTATTGATTGGTTTGAAAATCAACAATTAAATAGAAGTTTTAATATTAGTAGATCTTTGCATTATCCTAATGTAAAATCAAAAGGTTATCAAGGATGGATAGTTTCTAATAATTTTCACTATTTTCATCTTCCTACTAAATTTGAAAAAGATATTGGATCAATACCTGATGAAATTGCTGTCATTGGTCGGGGCCTTGTAAAAAATTATCCTTGTGATACAAATGTTAAAACAATTGTTTCCCCTGCATTTAGATATGATTATATTCATCATCAAACAATAAACATCTTAGAACGTAAACTGATTTTAATTGCTTTGCCTGTTAATTCCAATGTGGCTAACTATATATTAAAATTTTGTTCTTCAAGTTTACATAATGATTACCATTCATATGTTGTTGTTAACTATCATCCTGTGTTAAAACTAAGTACTATAAAAAATAATAGTAATTTTGAGTTTTCAGATAAGTCATTTCGACAATTAATAGTTAATACTGGAATTGTCATATCAAATACTTCAAGTACCTGTGTGGAATCTCTTGCGTTGGGTGTTCCTGTTATTATTTTACATGGGGGTAGTGCTATTAATCAAAATCCTATTCCAGATACCATTGATAAAAGCATATGGGATGAGTGTGACAACGACACTGACTTTAAAACAGCATTTACGAGACTATATATTGAAAAAAATATTGAAGAACAATCTAATACTGCAAAATTAATTAGAAAAGAATTCTTTGAGCCAGTTAGTAAAAAGAGTGTTAATCACTTTCTTGGATTAAATAATTAATGGGTTATTTTGAAATACAAAGTTTTTTTTAAAAATACGAAGGTCCTTATTACTGGTCACACTGGCTTCAAGGGTTCATGGTTGACGGCATGGCTGGAATCACTCGGAGCAAAGGTGATCGGTGTTGCTCTTGACCAGCCATCGCAGCCCTCTCATTTTGAAGTTGCTGATCTTGCCAAATCAATTGAAGATCACCGATTGGACATCCGGGATGGTGTCGAGCTGAAACGTCTAGTTTTAGGAACACAACCTGATTTCGTTTTATGCCGTACTACGGATGAGATTGAAACTGATGCCGCCGGAGGGCCTGACTCGGACACTCCAGAATCTGAGCTGACCAAAGCTGCCCGC
>CAJWKX010000054.1 GCA_913043015.1 uncultured Candidatus Pelagibacter sp.
AAAAAAAAGACATAATATATTTGGATTATGGTCACTAAAATTAATAGATATTTTAGAAGAAGATATAAGAAGTAATAATTTTAGAAAAGTAGATTTGTGGGCAGATAAAATAGGAGTGAAGAATGTTGAAGTTAATACTGAAGAATTCGACAAATTTTTAAATATAAATACTTTAGATGACTTTGAAGAGGCAAAAAAAAATTTAGATAAAATTTAGAATGATCACTTATAAAAAAGCTTTAGAGATATTAAAAAAAGGAAAAATTAAGATAAAAAACGAAAAAATTTTTTCAAAAGATACCACTTTAAGAATTTCTGCAGAAAATATTTACTCGCCAGAAAGCTATCCTTCAAGTGATAACACAGCATTTGATGGTTTTGCTATTAATTCAAAAGATACTCATCAAATAAAAAATAACAATCCAAAAAAATTTAGAATTATAAAAACACTAGCGGCTGGAGACAATCCATCAATTAAAAATGTTAAAAAATTTTCTACCATCGAAGTAATGACCGGAGCCATTATAAAAAAACCATTTGATACTGTAATTCCAATTGAGCAGATCGAATATTTTCCAAATAAAGAAAATGCAAAATATATTTTGATTAGAAAAAAAATTAAGAAATATAATTATTTTAGATTTGCGGGATCAGATTATAAAAAAGGACAAAAAATTATTGGTATTGGAGAAATTATTCAATCTTCGCATATTTTAGCATTTAAAACTTTAGGTATAGAAAAAGTTTTGGTTAAAAAAAAACCAGTTTTAGCATTCTATGCAACAGGAAACGAATTAACTGATTCAAAAAAAATACCAATCTGGAAAGTTAGAAATTCTAATGGGTATTACCTAAGTTCACTGATTAATAATCTACCAATAACTTTTAAAGTTCAAAAAATTTTAAGGGATAATGATCAAAAAATTTTTAAAAAGGAAATAAATAAACAATTCAAGTCTAATACAAATATAATTATTACATCAGGAGCTGTTTCAGTGGGTAAATTTGATTTTATTCCAGGAATAATTAAAGATTTTAAACTAGCTTATTTTTTCAAAGGAGTGGCAATAAGACCAGGCAAGCCTATTTTGTTCACAAAATTTAAAAATAAAAACATTGCTTTTTTTGGCCTTCCAGGAAATCCTATTTCATCAGCGGCGTGTTTTAGGTTTTTTGTTTTCCCTTTTCTATTTACATCTTTAAACATAAAAAAAGAGAAACCTTTTAAAGCAAAGTTAAAAAATAATTTTATTAAAAAAAAAAACTTCACTAGATTTATCAAGGGAAAAATTTCATTTTCAAATAAAGGATTAATTGAATTTGAAGTGCTTAGGGGGCAGGAGTCTTTTAGAATAAATTCTTTTACTAAGGCAAATTCTTGGGGATTCTTTCCTAGTGGAAAAAGCAAATTTAAAAAAGGTCAGTTTATCGACTGTTTTACTGTTTTGCCAAAAGATGAAATGCTAATTAATTGATTAAAAATTGTTGAGTAAAAATAAATTTACCTTTAAAAATCTCTAATGTTTAAATTAAAAAATCAAAGAATTGCAATACCACTAGTTTTAATAGCAGGAATTTTTTGGTCTTTTGGAGCTTACGTGGTTAAACTTATAGATCAACCCGAAACTGTTCCTTGGCAATATTTATTTACAAGAGGGATAGTGATTTTTACGCTATTAAATATTTATCTTTATCTTGAGGAAGGTATTGACTTTTACAAAAATTATCAAAAAGCTGGTATGTCAAGTTTAATTGGCGGTATTGGTTTAGGAGCGGCCATGACCACCTTTATATGGTCTATCACCAATACTACTGCAGCTGTAACTTTATTATGTTTGGCGGCAATGCCATTTATAACCGCCTTATTGGGTTTTTTATTTTTAAAGGAAAATATTTCTATAGGTGTATGGGTATCTATATGTATTGCTGCTATTGGAATTGTAATAATGGCATTAGGAAATACAGAAAAAAACTCATTACACGGTTTAGTATTTGGATTAGCTTCAGCTTTTGGATTTTCAATATTCTCGGTAAGTTTAAGATGGAAAAAAGAAACTCCTAAATTCACGACAGTAGCTATTGCAGGACTATTTTGCTTCTTGTTTTCAACGGCAATTATATTAAGCAAAGATTTAAATTTTTTATCCTCAGGAAAAAATGAAGGATTATTTGCATTACATGGAACTATAGTTTGCCTGGGACTAATTTTATATTCATTTGGATCAAAAAATATTCCAGCAGCAGAGTTAACCTTGTTGTCTTTAACAGAAGTAATTGGGGGTATTTTTTGGGTCTGGTTACCATGGTTAGGAATAAATGAAATTCCTTCCACCAACACAATAATTGGTGGATTTTTTATTTTTATGGCAATTTTTTATTATAGCTTGTTAATAAAAAATAATAGACGCTTTATTGGTTTGAACTGAATATCATGGAAAGACCTGATTTTTTTGAACTCAAAAATGGATCTAAAGTAAAACTTCCTTTTTCAGAACAAGAATATAAAAATAGATTAAATAAACTCAGAGAAGAGATGTCCAAGAATAATCTTGATATGATTATTCTAACTTCAATGCATAACATTGCATACTACTCAGGGTTTATTTATTGTTCATTTGGAAGACCTTACGGATGTGTTATTACAAATAGGAAAGTTGTAACTATCTCAGCAAATATAGATGCTAGCCAACCTTGGAGAAGGTCTGCTTATGATAATCTTATATATACTGATTGGAAGAGAGATAATTTTTTAAAAGCCATTGTATCAATAATCGGTAAAAACAAACCACCCAAAAATATAGGCATAGAATATGACCACATTACATTAGAAGTAAAAAATAAACTTAAATCAATTTTTAGTTTTTCAAATTTCAGCGATGTTTCAAAAAAACTTATGAAATTGAGGATAATAAAATCAAAAGAAGAAATTGATATAATTAAAAATGGGGCAAGGATTGCTGATATTGGTGCAGAAGAAATTGTAAAAAATATAAAAGTAGGCGAAAGTGAGTTAGAAATTGCTATTGCTGGTAGAGATAAGATGGAACGAGAAATAGCCAAGACTTATCCTGATGCAGAATATATGGATACATGGGTATGGTTTCAGTCTGGAATTAACACAGATGGAGCACATAATCCAAAAACTTCTAGAAAATTAAAATCAGGAGACATTTTATCTTTAAATACTTTTCCAATGATTTCTGGTTATTACACAGCGCTTGAAAGAACTTTATTTTTAGAAACAATAGATGATGCCTCATTAAAAGCTTGGGAAGCAAATATTAAAGTTCATGAAAGAGGACTAGAATTAATTAAACCAGGTATGAAATGTTCAGAAATTTGTCATGAACTAAATGATTTATTCGCTCAATTGGGTTATTTACAATATAGAACATTTGGTTACGGACATTCTTTTGGTATGCTTTCTCATTTTTATGGGAGAGAAGCTGGTTTAGAGTTGAGAGAGGATATCGATACAGTTTTAGAAGCCAATATGGTTATCTCCATGGAGCCAATGATAATGATTCCTGAGAACAAACCTGGAGCAGGGGGATACAGGGAACATGATATTTTAGTTATAAATGAAAAAAATTCTGAAAATATTACCAAATTTCCTTATGGTCCTGAAAAAAATATAATTAAAAATTAATTATGGATGATCAAAAAATTATTGTTAATAGTTGGAATGAATGGGATCCATTAAAACATGTAATAGTCGGAAGAGCCGACGGCACATGTATACCAGCTCCTGAACCAGCGCTTGATGCAAAGGTTCCAGAAGATTCAGATATGATAGGTAAATTTGGACCAAGAACAAAAGATACTATTGATAAAGCTAACCAGTTATTAGATGATTTTTCAAATATTTTAGAAAAAAGAGGAGTAAAAGTAGATCGCCCGACTCCAATTGAATTTAATCAACCAACATCAACACCTGATTGGAAAACAGAGACGATGTTTGGATGTATGCCTCCAAGAGATGTACTTTTAACAGTTGGTAATGAAATTTTAGAAGCAACTATGAGTTATAGATGTAGATGGTTTGAATATCTTTGTTACAGACCTCTTTTAAAACATTATTATAATTCAGATCCAAATATGAGACATGAGTCTGCACCAAAACCTAGATTAACTGATGTAGATTATAGAAAAGATTATTTATCAGATAAAATTGGAATACAAAAACGATTGGAATGGACAGAAAATAAATTTTTTGTAACAACTGAAGAAGAACCATTATTTGATGCAGCAGATGTTTTAAGATTTGGTAAAGATTTAGTTGTTCAACATGGTTTTACAACAAACCTTAAAGGAATAGATTGGATTAAAAGACATTATAAAGACCATCGTGTTCATGCTGTAAATTTTCCAGGAGATCCTTATCCTATTCATATTGATGCTACTTTTACACCTATTAAAGAAGGTTTAATTATTAACAATCCACAAAGAAAATTGCCAAAAGAACAAAGAAAACTTTTTGAAGATAATGACTGGAAAATACTTGATTCTGCGCAACCAGCTCATAACTCTCCACCACCGCTATGTTATTCATCTGTTTGGTTGTCTATGAATGTTTTGGTATTAGATTCTAAAACAGTATGTGTTGAAAAAAGTGAAGTTTATCAAGCAGAGCAATTAGATAAACTTGGAATGGAAGTGGTACCAGTTGAGATGAGGGATGCTTATGCTTTTGGTGGTGGACTTCATTGTTGTACTGCAGATGTTTATAGAGAAGGAAAATTAGAAGATTATTTTCCTAAACAATAGTTAGCTAGGATTTTGTTTTAAAAATTCAATATATTTTATGACTTTATCAAATTTTTCATCTTCTATATCTTTATAGCTAACATTAAATTTGTTTTTTACACAAATCGCAACATGTGCATACGGATTTCTTCCTTTAGGATGATTTGGATGGTCTGGAAGTTGACCTTCGAGATAA
>CAJWKX010000055.1 GCA_913043015.1 uncultured Candidatus Pelagibacter sp.
TAAAAAATATAATGAATGAAGCTCTAAAAAAAATAGAATTAAATATGAATTACTCATATTTATTAATTGCTAAAAAAAAAATTTTTGATGATGAATTCCAATCAATTAAAGAAACATTATTTAATGATTTTAGGAGAATTAAATAATGAATATTTTTTCTTATTTGTTGATAAAAATAATTAAGGTTTATCAATTAACAATATCTCCTTATCTTGGAAATAATTGCAGATATCTCCCAACATGTTCAGAATATTATGTTGATAGCTTGAAAGAACATGGGTTTGTTAAAGGAATTTTGGTTGGAGTAAAAAGAATTTTATCATGTCATCCAATTAAATTTTTAGGTGGTGGTGAAGGATTTGATCCTGTAAAAAAAAAAGAGAATTAAATGGAAACTAAGAATGTTATTGCAGCTATATCATTAAGTGCAGCAGTCATAATTCTTTATGGACTTTTCTTTGCGCCAAGTCCACAAGAATTAAATCAAATCCAAGAGGAGAAAAATAAAATTATACAATCATCCGAGGCACCAAGTTTAGAGGTAGATGAGAAGATTATAGAAATTTCAAGAAACAAAGCATTAACAGAAAATCAAAGAATAATTTTTGAGAATGAAGCTATCAAGGGATCAATTTCGTTAAAAGGAAGTATAATTGATGATTTGATATTTAAAAAATATACTGAAACTTTAAATGGAACAGATCAAATAATTCTTTTAAATCCAAAGAAAGTACAAAATGGATATTTTGTTGAAACAGGTTGGGTTACTAATAATGAAAATATAGATGTTCCAAATTCTCAAACTGTTTGGCAAATAGAAGGCAATAATAAATTAACTCCAAATAGACCTGTAAATCTTGTATGGGAAAATGATCTAGGAATTAAATTTCAAAAAAAAATTAGTCTAGATAATCAATATTTATTTACAATAGATCAAAGCATTACAAATCATACAAATAACAAATATAATTTTTACCCATACGGCCAAATAATTAGAAATACTGCTCCAAAAGTAACTAATTTTTATATTCTTCATGAAGGTTTGTTGGGTGTATTTGACGAACAATTAGTTGAAAAAGATTATGAAGATATTGAAGAAAAAAAATTCACAGTCAATGCTAGTTCTGGCTGGCTTGGGATTACTGATAAATATTGGATCACAAGTTTAATACCTGAAAATAACAAAGAATTTAAAACAGATTTTGAATACAAAAACAAATTTAAAGCAAATTTTATTGAAACAAAATCCACTGAAATTGGAGCAAATGAAACAAAGTCAAATCAAATAAAAGTAATAATAGCTGCAAAAGAAGTAGGCATAGTCGATGGCTATGCTGAAAAATTAAATATAAACAAATATGATTTAGCTATTGATTGGGGATGGTTTTATTTCATAGTTAAACCATTGTTTTTTGTAATTGACTATTTTTTCAAAATTACTGGAAATTTTGGAATTGCAATTATTTTAATTACTGTTTGTGTCAGAATTATTTTTTTTCCGCTTGCAAATTATTCTTTTAGATCAATGGCTAAAATGAAAGTGCTTCAGCCTGAAATGACTAGACTTAAAGAATTGCATAAAGGTGACAAAGCCAAGCTGCAACAAGAGATGATGGCACTTTATAAAAAAGAAAAAGTAAATCCAGTTTCTGGATGTTTGCCAATTTTAATTCAAATACCTTTTTTCTTTGCTATTTATAAAATGTTATTTGTTACAATTGAAATGAGGCATCAGCCATTTTTTGGTTGGATAAAAGATTTATCTGAAAGAGATCCTACAACTATTTTTAATATGTTTGGATTAATCCCATGGGATCCTCCATCTTTTTTATTAATTGGTGCGTGGCCATGTTTAATGGGAATTACAATGTATTTACAGCAAAAATTAAATCCAACACCACCTGATCCTGTGCAAGCAAAAATTTTTATGTTTTTTCCTCTTTTCTTAACTGTAATATTGGCACCTTTCCCATCTGGGTTAGTAATTTATTGGACAGTCAATAATATTTTAACAATGGCACAGCAAATTGTTATAATGAAAAGAACTACTGTGAAAACAGTTTAATTCGGTTTAATGGATTTACAGAATATAATCCCTAAAGATGGTCCTGCTATAGAAGAAGTACAAAAGTATATTGAAAAATATACTGACGAAGTAATCGTTATTAAATGCGGAGGAAGTGTTTTACTAGATCAAAATCTATTTAATCAATTTATAGAAGATATATCTGTAATTAATAAACTTGGTTTAAACTCCATAGTTATTCATGGTGGTGGGAGAAATATAAAAAAGAAATTAGACCAACAAAATATTGAGAGTAAATTTATAGATGGCTTGAGAGTAACTGATAAAATAATAATAAAAGTAGTTGATGAAGCTCTAACAGAATTAAATTTGGAGATAATAAAAAAATTAAATATTAAAAAGTGTAAAGCTCAATCAATAACTGCAAAAAAAAATAATGTAATTACAACCATCCCTGAGAGAAAAGAATTAGGATTTGTAGGTAATCCAAAAAAAGTAAAAAAAGAAACACTTTTAGCAATAATTAAGAAAAAAGAAGTTCCTGTGATAGTTCCTATGGGAATCGGTGATGATAAAAAGCCATATAATATAAATGCGGACATAGCTGCAGGCGCTGTTGCAAAAACGCTAAATTCTAGAAGATTATTATTAATGACTGATGTTGAAGGAGTACTAGACAAAAATAAAAAATTAATTTCTGAAATTAATTCAAAAATTGCTCAAGAAATGATTAAAGACGGCACTATAATTGGTGGTATGATACCAAAGATAAATACATGCATAGACGCCGTAAATAATGGTGTTACTGGAGTTGTTATTGTTGATGGAAGAAAGCATCACTCGATTTTATTTGAATTATTTTCAGACAAAGGTGCAGGTACACTAATAAGAAAATGAAAGAATTTAAAAACATAAAAAAAATTATCTTCGATTGTGACGGAGTGCTCTATAAAGATTTAGATTCTGTATTTGGTCAAGTTAGTAAAAGAATGGGTGAATATATTTCTAAAAAATTAAATGTAGATTTAAAAGAAGCAAAAGAACTCCAAAGAGCTTATTTTCATCAATATAACACTAGTCTTAATGGATTAATGATACATCACAAAATCAATCCAAATGAATTTCTTAAATATGTACATGATATAAATTTAGATTTTCTCGAAAAAGATGAAGTTTTAAGAGAAGAACTACTAAATCTTGATTCTAAAAAATTTGTATATACGAATGGTTCGCGTGAGCATGTCAACAATATAACTAAACATTTAGGTATTGATGATCTATTTGATGGAATATTTGATATTGTGGATGGACAATTTTTTCCTAAGCCACAAATAGAACCGTTAAAAAATTTAATTAAAAAATTTGAAATTACTCCTGAGGAAACAGTTTTTATTGAAGATATTGCAAAAAATTTAGAGCCCGCAAAAAAACTTGGCATGAAGACTGTATGGTTAATTAATAATGAATACTGGGGTAAAAAAGATTCAGATAAAGATTTTATTGATTTAAAAATTAATAATCTTTCTAGTTTTCTTAAAGAAATTAATATATTAAAAGCAGCATAATACTTATGAGTGATATTGAAAAAATTATTAATGATGCTTGGGAAATTAAGGATCAGATAAATAAAAATTCTGATAAACCAATAATTGAGTCAATTAATCAAATTATTGAAGACTTAGACCAAGGAAAAAAAAGAGTTGCTGAGAAAATTGATGGTGAATGGACAACTCATCAATATATCAAGAAAGCTGTAATGTTAAGTTTTAGAATTCATGAAATGGAAGTTTTATCTGGTCCTTATAGTGCATGGTATGACAAAGCTCACCTTGTCAAAGGAAAAACTGCTGGTTGGAAAAAAGAAGATTTTATAAAAGCTGGATTTAGAATGGTTCCGAACTCACCAATAAGAAGAGGTTCTTACATTGCTAAGAATGTTGTTCTTATGCCGTGCTTTATAAATATTGGAGCATACGTTGATGAAGGCACTATGTTGGACACAAATAGTCGTTGTGGATCGTGTTCTCAGGTTGGAAAAAATTGTCATATATCTGCAGGAAGTGGAATTGGCGGTGTATTGGAACCGGCTCAAGCTTTGCCAACAATAATTGAGGATAATGTTTTTCTTGGTGCGATGTCAGAAGTCGTGGAAGGAGTAATTGTAGGTGAAGGATCAGTGCTTAGCATGGGGTTGTATATTGGTCAGTCTACTAAAATTGTTGATAGAAAAACTGGAGAAATTACATATGGAAAAATTCCGTCATATTCTGTTGTTGTTCCAGGTTCGCTACCAGACAAAAAAAATCCATTAGGTCCATCATTAAATTGTGCAGTAATAATTAAACAAGTGGATGAAAAAACTAGATCCAAAACTTCAATAAACGATCTATTGAGAGAATAAATAATGAAAATTTATAATGAATTACAATTAGCTAAAGAGCTAATAAAATTTCCTAGTATTACTCCAGTTGACGCTGGAGTAATTAATTGTTTATCAAAAAAATTAAAATCTTTGGGATTTAAATGTAAAATTTTAGAATTTAAATCAAAAAATTCAAAATCTGTTAAAAATTTATACGCAAGATTAGGAAAATCTAGACCTAATTTTTGTTATGCAGGTCATACGGATGTTGTGCCGCCAGGTAATTTAAATGATTGGACTGTCAATCCATTCAAACCAGCTGTTAAAGGAAACTATTTGATTGGAAGAGGTGCCAATGATATGAAAGCTTCAATTGCTTGTTTTGTTGCTGCAGTTAGCAAATTTAAAAGCAAAAAATTTAAAGGCTCGATAAGTTTATTAATTACGGGTGATGAAGAAGGTATAGCCGTTAATGGAACTAAAAGGGTTGTTGAATATTTAAAAAGAAAAAAAGAAAAAATTGATTTTTGTTTAGTAGGAGA
>CAJWKX010000056.1 GCA_913043015.1 uncultured Candidatus Pelagibacter sp.
CTGATTTCTTTTTTTTGTTTTTGTTTTCTTCATAAATTTCAAGCAATTTATAAAATCTAGCAATTAACTTTTGTTCGATTGTACTTATTTTTAGAAGGGAGTTGTTTTTCCAACAATCCTCGAAAAAAGCCTTTCCTTGCAATTCAGAAATGGGTTCATTTTCCCGAACTTTATTTTTGAATTCTGCAAGGTGAATAGTGCTGTTTAAACTACTAACCAACATATTCAGTTCCCGGGCTTTAAACGCTTCATGATTTAAAACGCCCACTTCTATTATCTGGCATCTTCTGATCTTCCAGCCGGTATTAATGATTTGTAATACCATCTCTTCCTGAATGATATTTTCTGGCTGAAGTTCTCGCCATAAATTGTCCCGATATTCCTCAAATTCTATAGGATCATCACCGACAATTAGATGCTTCCTAGCAGTTAAACCATGCTTTAAAGCATTGCCTCTAGAATGTTGTTTACCCTCTAAAGACCTAGGCCCTGTGCTTTTCAAAGCATTTGCCCTGTTCGCCTCTAGTTGCTTATTGCTTATTATTTTTGTCATTTTGATTACCTCAAAATTAAATTTATAAAATATCCCTAAAAAGGGACGGTCACTGTAAGTTCAAAGAACTTAGGCAAGCGCTATGTCTTGTTTGTTTTTTTGCAGTATTTTGGTGAGATTTACTGAAACTCGCGAGTGTTTAATGCTCGTATGAATGGAATATACCACTTGCTCACTTATATTTCAAGTAGGTGTTTAATAGTAATTAAAAACTAATATTTATTAATTTGGTTCTATCACCATTAGCCTTTATTGTTATGCTGTCATCTAAACTTCATCTTGTATTAAGTTTAAAAATCTATCTTATCAGGCTTAAATTGAAATTATCTAAATTATTGAATATTTTTTTTTGACTTTTGTCATCAAATTTATAATCAATGCATACAGCCACGAGATTATTTTTTAAAGGTGAAAAGTAAATTCTACCCTTTTTTTCTTTGCCAGTAGAAATATGTTCGTTTACCTCAAACCATTTATCTAAATGAACTATTTTCCTAAACTTTATATTTTGTTTATCATTTATCTTATTTAATAAATAAAATATTATGGATAAATCATCAAATTTCTCAAATAATGTAATTTCTGATCTTAAAATTAATCTTATTCTTGGCATGGTCGAACTACAGATATCTGAAATAAAGTTTAAAAATTTCTTTTTTAAATTTGTTGAAAGAAAATTTTTTTTGTCTTTTTTTAAATTATGATTTTCATCGTATAATTGATTAACAGTATTCTCTAATTCATTAATATATTCTGATTGTTCACTAATTTTACTTATTTTATACTCCTCACTTGCTTTTTTATTTAATAATTCATCAAAAACCTCTATTTCTTCCTCTTTACTCTGTAATTTCAGTTCTAATTTAATTTTTTCCTCTTTTAAATTCTTTACCAAATTATTATTAACCTCATAAGTATTTTTGTTATTTTTAAGCTTTAAAATTAGATTAGGCAAAGTATGTATAGGATATCTTTCTAATAAATTGAGGATGTTTTTTGCCTTGATACCTTCTTCTATGCTTGTTTCTAGAATAACATTAATATTTTTTTCAAGCGAATCTACAACCGGATCATTTCTTGAAGAAAGTAATATTCTTAATATATCGTTAATTGATAAATTATTTTCTTTTATTGATTCATCTGAAAATTTAATTTGATAATCATATTTTTTTTTATTAGAAGCTTTGTCCTTACAAAGATCTCCTTGTAAATAATCAATTTTTTTGTAATCAAGCGAAAGTAAAAAGGAATCTAGGTCTTCTTCAAATCCATTAAAATAAAGTATGGGATTATATATTTTGTCATCATAAAAGAATTGACTTTTGTCAAGATTGTCTGGATCTAGGCTATGATGAGCATCTACAACAGGGCAATCGTTAATCTTATAGCTTTTTTTATTTATATCTATTTTGCCTTCGTAAATTTGATATATCTTACCTCTAAATTGAACGCCTTTAGATCCATTTGGTAATTTTCTTAATTCTCTTGCAAAGGGTGGTTTATAAAAAAAATCAGTTCCTCTAAAAACTAAAAAATTGACATATGGCATTAGCCATTTTATCCTTTTATCTTTGCATCAAATTGAGTATGTCACTAGAAATTCTGGCTCCTCCCACTTCACCTGTTAGACCTTCGTATTCACCATCTTTTAAAAAATCTATTTCATTTATTGTTTTGTCAATTGCTATTTTAAGACCATTAAAATCTATATGTTTCGTTGTGGTATTGTAATAAGTTCCTAATCTTTTATGAAAAACTATAGACCAAGCAATGAGACCTGTAAGTTCAAATAATTTAAATTTCATTTCTTTTCTAGGAATGTCAACTTCCCATGATTCTAGGTGGGAATCTTTAACAAGTTCCCACGCTTCACAGAAATAATCAAATTTTTGTTCATCACTTAAAACTGCTATTCTAAATACATCGTCAGCAAATGTTCTTTTTACGTTTTTTGCAACTTGAGCTGCTTGAAATTTTGTATTTGGATTCATGGTCCCGCTCAACGAAATTACATTTACAAATGGAGAAGTGGAAGTTTCTGCCAACATTACTGTTACTCTATTCTCCCATTTTTCTTTTTCAATGTTAACACTTAAACTTGGAGGTACGCCCTTTTGAGTAGTATTAATTATATTAAAAATTCTTTCTTCTCTATCTAAAGACATATTTTTATATACAATAAACTCTGTGGTTTGTGCGTTTGACAATTCTTCGTAGGCATAAATAAATCCTCCTGCTCTATGCTGTCCATCGATTATGTTGGCCGGTTCCTCAACAATAATTTTACCATAGTTTGAATTTGGTGCATCTGGTTCAAATCTCCATTGTCCTCGTCCATTAAGCAACAAAGGGGGAGATACTAAATCTTGACCAAATGCCTCTGTATATGTACCAAAATCTCTTTGACGCTTAGGTTTAGCTCGTCTTTGATATCCTTTTTTATCTTCTATCTCGCCAACTTGTTTGCAGTAATTTTTCGGTTCATACTCAAAATAAAATACTTGGGTAATATCTTTTATAAGATTGGTATTTATTTGACCAAAATATCTCTCATTATCTCCGGTTCCAATCTTGAAACAATTATTGATTGTGGCTATTGGCATAAATATTACTTTATTTTAATTTGATCAAAATTTTTTATCTCAATTACTTTAACTGCTTTTGGAAATTTATCCAGTTTAAAATAGTAAAGCCAGTTCTTATTTTTAAGTAATTTTTTTTTCCAATGTTCTTCTATTGACCAACATATAATATAATCAACATGTTTAGGGGGATGTCTATGTGTTTTAAATTGACTAAAAGTTGGTTCAAATTCTACCAAACAATCTTTATCTGTTGGTACTGATTTATCAAGTTGAATATCGGCAATCGCATCAATTCCTTCTGATGCGGAATATTCTAAAATATTTGCGTGATTTAGAGGTGTTTTTTTTAATGATGCAAGTTTTATAAATAATAATACGGTTTCTTGCTCATTAGTTGGAACTCTAGATAATAAAATATCGTCTACATAAACTTTTTGTGATTCTCTTAATTTTTGTTTACGAGTGTTTAATTTTTGCGCTTGTAATTTAAGTGCTAATTCTTCTGCATGATCTATTATACTTTTAGTATTTAACGTACCAATTGAGCTTTTAATAGTAGTCGAAATGTTTTTTATATTTGCTTTAAAATCATCATTATTAACAATATTAAATTTTTCATCAAGAACTAAGTCTTTAATATTAAAGATTAATTCAAAAGATATAAATCTATCAAATTGTGGAACGGAAAATTGAAAATGGTTTAAAAGGTTATTTTTAATTTCTAAAAAATATTTGTTTCTACTGACGTTAATTTTGAGATCATTAAAAAGAACCGTAAGTTCTTTTTTATTATTGTTTTGATTCAAATTATTCCAAATACTAATTTGTAATTTGAAATTTTCTGCATTTATTGTTTTATTTTTAAAATTTTTTTCTTTTTTTTGATTATTAAATAAATCATCAGCTTTAATAGTAAATTGGTTGGCAAAATGATAAATTTTTAAAGATTTATTTTGACCTAAATAATTCAAAGAAGTTTCGGTTTTAAAAAACTCCAACATTGATTGTTGGTTAAATAGTGCATTAAATCTTCGGGACCCATATTTAACTAACCTGAATTCAAATTCATTATAACAATCGTCATTTTTTTTTAAAAGTTTTACTGAATTAGTAATTTTTTTGCTTTTAAGAAAATCGTCTAAATTTCTAATGTAATAAAGTCCATCGTTACATGAAATTTGAATTTCTCTGCAATTAAAAATTTCTGGCAACGGATGTTCTAATTTTTTACATATATTTTCAATTTTTTCATTAGTGTCAAATCTAAAAGCTATTATATTTTCATCGGCGATGTTTTCTATTTTAAAATTTATTTCTGACCAGCTTTCAAAAAAGAATGGAAATTGTAAAATGTTTTTTTCATTCTCTCTCTCATAGAAAGAATTTCGAATTGATTCAGACGAAAATATTAAATTTAAATTTTCCATGAACTTACTTATAATTTTACTCTAAAATTAAATACTTTACATTACTTATGGCAAATTAAACAAGAGCTTGAGACATCATCTTGGGATATGTTTTGCTCAACTTGAATATCTTCCCCTTTTAAAAAAGGATTGTTATTTAATTTTTCCATTTTTTTTCTTTTTAATCTTTCAAGTTGTTTTTGATAATTTTTTTTAATTTCTTCTACCCTTTCTGGTTTTTCTAGTTCAGTTAA
>CAJWKX010000057.1 GCA_913043015.1 uncultured Candidatus Pelagibacter sp.
AGATATTTCCTGGTCAACACGTTGGTATGGGTAAAGATCACTCTATATTTTCTTTGGTTAAGGGCAAAGTAGAGTTTAAAAAAACTAAGTCTGATAGAACATTTGTTTCTGTAAAACCCAACTAATAGATACAACTTAAAAATTCAAAGGGTTGTATTATGAAATTTTTAGATCAAGTTAAGATTTATATTAAAGCCGGTAATGGCGGATCCGGTTCACCAAGTTTTAGAAGGGAAAAGTTTATTGAGTTTGGAGGACCTGATGGAGGTGATGGTGGTAAAGGAGGTTCTGTAATTTTAAAATCAGAAAGAAATTTAAATACGCTGATAGATTATCGTTACCAACAACACTTTAAAGCAGAAATAGGTGGTGGAGGTAAAGGTAAAAATCAAACTGGAAAAAGTGGTGATAATTTATTTCTAAAGGTGCCTGTTGGAACACAAGTTTTAGAAGAAGATAATAAAACTCTAATCTATGATTTTAAAAAAGAAAATGAAGAATTTGTAGTTGCTAATGGAGGAAAAGGCGGATTTGGAAACACAAGATTTAAATCTTCAACTAACAGAGCGCCAAAAAAATTTACCAGAGGTGCTAAAGGCGAAGAATTTTGGATTTGGCTTCAATTAAAAACAATTGCTGACATAGGAATAATTGGTCTACCAAATGCTGGTAAGTCAAGTTTGTTGGCAGCTATAACAAGTGCTACACCAAAAATTGCAAATTATAAATTTACAACTTTAAATCCAAATCTAGGTGTTGTTATTTATGATGATAAAGAGATAACTTTAGCTGATATTCCAGGTTTAGTTGAAGGAGCACATGCAGGTATAGGGCTTGGAATAAAATTTCTTAAACATATAGAAAGATGTAAAACTTTACTTCATATGATTGATATCACTACAGAAGATTTAGAAAATTCATATAATCAAGTTAGAAAAGAGCTAGGAAACTATAATAAAGATCTATTAAAAAAGAATGAATTAATAGTACTTAATAAAACTGATTTGCTCGATAAAGAAGAAATAAACAAAAAAAATGAAAATTTTTCAAAAAATAAAAAATCGGAAGTATTTACTCTTTCTATATTGGATAAACAATCAATTTCAAACATTAAATCTAAACTAATAAAATATGTATCTAAAAAATTCTAAAACAGTTGTAATAAAAATTGGTTCTTCATTATTAATTAATGAAAAAAAAATTATAAGAAAAAAATGGTTATCAGAATTTGCTAAAGATATTAAACATTTAAAAGATGATAACAAAAATATTATTCTGGTAAGTTCTGGTGCAATAGCATTAGGTTGTAAAAAATTAAATTTAAGTAAAAAAAATTTGAAACTTGACAAAAGTCAAGCAGTTGCTTCAATAGGTCAAATTGAACTAATGAATTTATTCAATAAAACTTTTAGCAACAAAAAGATTAGTATTTCTCAAATTTTACTTACTCTCGAAGATACTGAACAGAGAAGAAGAGCTATCAATGCTAAAAGAACTTTTGACAACTTATTTAAACTAAGTTTTGTTCCTGTTGTTAATGAAAATGATAGTATTGCAACTTCAGAAATAAAATATGGAGACAATGATAGATTAGCTTCTAGAGTTGCGCAAATTTCAAGTGCAGACTGTTTAATCCTCTTGTCTGATGTTGATGGTCTTTATACAAAAAATCCAAAAATAAATAAAAATGCAGAATTAATTAAAGAAATAAAAAATATCGATATAAATATAGAAAAAATCGCAAAAAAAAGTATCGGTGAACATGGTACTGGAGGAATGAAAACAAAAATTGATGCTGCAAAAGTTTGTCAATTATCAGGTTGTTCAATGGCCATTGCAAATGGAATGTATCAAAGGCCAATAAAAAAAATTTTAGAAAACAATGAATGCACATGGTTTTTACCTAAAGTTTCAAAATTAGATGCTAGAAAAAAATGGATAATTAGTTCAATATCTCCCAAAGGTGAACTTGTGATTGATGATGGAGCAATTAACGCTTTAAAAAAAGGAAATAGTTTATTAGCTACTGGAATAAAAAAAATTTACGGTAAATTTAACAAGGGAGACCATGTAAAAATATTAGATAAAAATATGAAAGAATATGCTAGAGGCCTTAGTTCATTTACATCTGATGAAATTTCAAAAATTCAAGGTCAACATTCAAATAAAATAAATGAACTTTTGGGATATGTTTCTAAATCAGAAGTAGTTCATAAAGATGATATGGTTGAAGTTTAAATGATAAATTATTTAAATTCTCTTGGAAAAAAGTCTCAAGTTGCTTTTAATAATATGATCGACACTAAAACAAAAAATAAAGTTTTAGATAAATTTGCCTTTTTAATTGAGAAAGAAAAAAAATTAATCACTAAAGAAAATATTAAAGATATTAATTTAGCAGTCAAAAAAAAATTAAAAGAAAATTTAATAAATAGATTATTATTAAATTCATTTAAGCTTAAAGGGATACAATCAGCAATAAGAAATATTTCAAAACTCAAAGATCCAATTGATGTTACTCTGCAGAAATGGAGAAGACCTAATGGACTTATAATTAAAAAAATTTCTATGCCTATAGGTGTTATAGGTGTAATTTATGAAAGCAGACCAAATGTAACTTCTGATGTTTCAAGCTTAAGTTTTAAATCTGGAAATGCTGTAATTTTAAGAGGTGGTTCTGAAGCTTTCAATACAAATAAAATTTTAGCTAATTTATTTAGAGCAGCGCTTAAAGAAAATAAAGTGGATCCAAATTACGTACAATTTATCAATAAAAGAAATAGAAAAATTGTGGACATTATGCTCTCAAAGATGGAAAAATATATTGATGTAATTATTCCACGAGGTGGGAAAACATTGGTCAAAAAAGTTCAAGAATTGTCTTCAGTTCCTATAATTGGTCATTTAGAAGGAATTTGTCATACTTATATTGATAAAGATGCCGATTTGAATATGGCAAAAAAAGTAGTTCATAATGCAAAACTAAGGAACGCTAGTATTTGTGGTGCGACAGAAACCGTATTGATGCATAAAAAAATAATCAAAAAATTTTGTAATCCAATATTAGACAATTTAGAAAAAAATAATTGCAAAATTTATGCCGATAGAACTATTAGACGTCATTACAAAGGAAAATCAAATCTTGCTACAGAAAAAGATTGGTCAACTGAATATTTGTCAGCAAAGATTTCTGTTAAAAGTGTTAGTAATTTGAATGAAGCAATAAACCATGTGAATAAATATGGTACTATGCATACTGATTGTATAATCACTAAAAACAAAAAAAAAGCTGAAATATTTTTGAAAAAAATCAATAGTTCAATTGCAATACACAATGCTTCTACACAATTTGCTGATGGTGGAGAATTTGGATTTGGTGGTGAGGTAGGAATTTCGACAAATAAATTACCTCCAAGAGGACCTGTTGGTCTAAATCAATTGATTTCTTATAAATATGAAGTTTTAGGAAAAGGTCAAATTAGAAAATAAATTGAAAAATTTAAAAAAAAATAAGATTGGTATTCTTGGTGGTACTTTTGATCCAGCACATAAAGGTCATATTAAAATATCTTTAGAAGCCAAAAAAAAAATTCATTTAGATAAAATAATTTGGGCAATTACAAAAAAAAACCCTTTTAAAGAAAAGAGCCATAAGAGTTTAAAAGAAAGAATAAAATTTGCTAAAAAATTAAATAAAAAAAATAATTTTATTAAAATTCACTTTTTTGAAAATAAATTAAAATCGAATAAGATCATAAATTTAATAAGTTACCTTAAAAAAAAAAATCAAAATACAGATTATTATTTTATTATGGGTGCAGACAATCTAATTAAATTTCATAAATGGCACAGATGGAAAAAAATAGCTTCCATATGTCAAATTTTGGTTTTTGATAGAAGTCGTTATAAAGCAAAATCGCTAAAATCTATTGCTTATAAAAAATTTAATAAAAAAGGTTTAGAATTTATTAACTTAAAAAAAGTAAATATTTCATCTTCTCAATTAAGAAAAATTTGATAAAATTAAATTAATTAATTAATTAATGGATAACATTTTGAATCTAAAAAAAATAATTTTAAACACGTTAGATTCGAACAAAGCTTTAGATATTGTATCTATTGACCTGGCAAATAAATCTTCTATGGCTGACTATATGATTATTGCAAGCGGTACATCTTCACGACATATTCAAGCTCTTTCTGAACAAGTTCTGGAACAATTTAAAAATAATGGCATTATAAACTGCAAAATAGAAGGTAAAGATAGTAATGACTGGAAACTCATCGATGGAATAGATTTGATTGTTCATATTTTTAATCCAGAAAAAAGAAAATTTTATGAATTAGAAAAATTGTGGTCTGAACTAATACCAAAAGAAAAGGTAATAATATGAAAAATAATTTAAATTTATTTTTTTCAATTTTTTTATCTTTTTTTTTATCTAATTTAAGTTTTTCTGCGAACGAAGAAAGTATTTACGATAAAATAGATTTGTTTGGTGAAGTTTTAGATAAAATTAATGATGAATATGTTGAAGAAATAAACCAAAGCGATGCTATGGATGCGGCCATCAATGGCGTTCTTCAATCTTTAGATCCCTACTCAGCTTACATGTCTCCTGAAGTCTTAAAGGAAATGCAAACTGAAACTAGTGGAGAATTTGGTGGTCTTGGTATTGAGGTTACTATGGAAGCAGGAGTAGTAAAAGTAATTTCTCCTATCGACAATACACCCGCTGAAAGAGAAGGTGTTAAAGCTGGAGATTACATTGTCAAAATTAATGATATTCAAGTAC
>CAJWKX010000058.1 GCA_913043015.1 uncultured Candidatus Pelagibacter sp.
TTTATATAATCTTCTAGTTCATTCCATAAATTATGAGTAATGCATTTAGCAGTTTTGCCATTACACCCTTTTTTTGAATCTTTTTTACAATTTAGAGTTTTTAATTTCTCATCTACTGCAGAAAAAATATCTGCTAATTTAATTTCTTTAGGTGTTTTTGATAGAACGTATCCGCCTTTTGTTCCTCTTGCACTGACAACAATATTTTTTTTTTTTAATTTTAAAAAAATCTGTTCTAAATATAGTAAAGATATCCCTTGTCTTAGAGAGATATCTCTAAGTGAAATAGGTTCATTTTGATCGATTTTTGCGATATCTGCTAGAGCCATCACAGCATACCTTCCTTTAGTAGTTAACTTCATAATCCTTTGTTTATGCGCTTTATATATATACCCGACTATTTTAGTCAAGTATATATATGTTTAAAATACTAGCAAATTGTCACTCAGTTATGATAAATGTATTTTTTTTGAGAGTAATAAACAATGTAGCTTATGGAAAACAAAATACTTGAAATTTTTATTCCTGGTCCTGAAGGAAGACTTGAGGCGAAATACTATAAATGCAAAAAAAATACTTCTCCAATTATACTAGTTTTGCATCCACATCCTCAATATGGCGGAACAATGAATAATAAAGTAGTTGTAGATACATTCCATGCATTTATGGATAATAATTTTTCAGTTTGTAGAATAAATTTTAGAGGTGTTGGAAAAAGTGATGGAAAGTTTGATAATGGTCAAGGAGAATTAGCTGATGCAGCAGCAGCACTCGATTGGCTGGAAAGAGAAAACTTTGAAAATTCTCAATGTTGGATCGCCGGGTTTTCTTTTGGTTCACTAATTGCAATGCAACTTTTAATGAGAAGACCTGAGATAAATAGATTTGTAGCAATTTCTCCTCAGCCAAATGTTTATGATTTCTCTTTTTTATCTCCCTGTCCAGCATCAGGTTTGATAATATTTGGAAAAAGAGACGAACTTGTTCCAGTACAACATTTAAATGAATTAAACAAAAGATTGAGTGCTCAAAAAGGTATTAAAGTTGAATTTGAATCTATTTCTGAAGCTAATCATTTCTTTGCTAATGCAGATCAAAATCTAGTTAAAGCTCTAAATAAATATATCAAAAAAGAGTCATCACTTTACTGAAAATTAACTACTAATTCACCGCCAGTCACAGGTTGATTAACTTTTGTAGTTTCTGGAAAAGAAATATTTTTCTTTAAAAATGATCTTATTGCTAAATAACCAAAAGTTTGTGACTCTACAAAATCACCATCAACTCCATAAGAGTCAATAAGAACTATATTTTTATCTGATAATTTTTTTATAAAATTTACAAGAGTTTTATTCTTTCTGCCTCCACCACATATAATTACAGATAAATTTTTTTCAAAATTTTTATTTATGTATTTTGCAATTATATTTGCTGTAAAATAAGTTAATGTTGCAATTGCATCCTCAAAATTCAAATCCCTAATGAAAGAGTAATCAAAATCATTTCTATTAAATGAATGTTTATTTTTGGAATTATAGTATACATGCTCTATAAATTGATTAACAATATCATAATTTACAGATCCTCTTTCAGCTAAAACTCCATCTTTGTCATAATCTAATTTTTTTTCTTTTCTTAAATATTCATCCATTAACACATTTCCCGGCCCAATATCTTGTGCTCTAACAATATTTTTATTTATATAAGTAAAATTTGAAATCCCTCCAATATTAAGAATTATATTTGGCTCTGGAATTTTAAGAAATTTTGATAAGTTGTAATGAAAAATAGGAGCAAGAGGTGCTCCATTTCCATTATTTTTAATATCATTTTTTCTAAAATTGAAAAATACTTTCTTTTTTAATAATTGAGATAATAATTTTGCATCTCCCATTTGAATTGAATATCCTTCTTCAGGTTTGTGAATGATAGTTTGGCCATGAAAACCCACAAAGTTTATTTCTTCATTGTCATTTTCTTTAATAATTTTGCTTGATATTTCTGAATGTTTGATTGTTAGTTCTTGTTCTAACACTCTATACTTATAATGTGAATTATTGATGTTTTTTATAGAGTTTATCGTTTTAATGTAATCATTTAGACTATCTTTAAAATTCCTATCATATGGCTCATATAAATTTTTCTTTATTTCAATTAATTTTTCTCCATCAGATCGAATAATAGAGGCATCTATTCCGTCTAATGAAGTCCCGCTCATTAAACCAATAACTGTATAGGTTTTGTCCATAGTTGATTATTATTTTTAATAAAATATGTATAGTGCATAACATAATTTATGAATAATTTTTTAAAAGAATTTATAAAAAGAGGCTACTTTTATCAGTGTACTAATGAAAAAGGATTGTCTGATCATTTGGACGATAATAAAATCAATGCTTACATTGGTTTTGATTGTACAGCTGAAAGCCTTCATGTTGGTAGTCTTTTGCAAATTATGTGTCTTAGACTACTGCAAAAACATGGGCATCGACCAATAGTTTTGCTTGGAGGTGGAACAACTAGAGTTGGAGATCCTTCTGGTAAAGACAAAACTCGAACAATGTTAACTGAGGATGTAATAGAAAAAAATATCAAAAATATTGAAAAGATACTTAGAAATTTTTTAGATACAGATAATAAAGCAACTAAACCGATATTTGTAAATAACTATAAATGGCTTAAAGATTTAAATTACATTTCGTTTTTGCGAGAAATAGGAAAACATTTCACTATCAATAAAATGATAAATTTTGATAGTGTTAAATTAAGATTAGATAGACAGCAATCACTGAGCTACATGGAATTTAATTATATGATATTACAAGCTTACGATTTTTTAGAATTAAATAAAAATGATAATTGTGTTCTACAAATTGGAGGATCAGATCAATGGGGAAACATTGTAAACGGTGTTGAATTAATAAAAAGACATTCTAACAAACAAGTTTATGGTTTGACGACGCCTCTTATTACTTTAGCATCTGGTGTAAAAATGGGCAAAACCGAAAGTGGAGCTGTTTGGTTAGATGAGAAATTTTTATCTGCATATGATTATTGGCAATTTTGGAGAAATACAGATGATCGTGATGTTATAAAATTCCTAAAAATGTTTACAGATTTAGAAATAAATGAAATTCAGAATTTAGAAAATGAAGACATAAATAAAATAAAAATAGTTTTAGCAAATAAAACTACCTCCATATTGCATGGAAAAGATCAAGCATTACAATCTGAAGAAACAGCAAAAAAAACATTTGAAGAAAATTCAATTGGAGAAAATTTACCTTCATATAAAATTAATAATAATTTACTTGTTAAAAAAATAAATGTGATAGATTTAGTTTTATTAGCAAAACTTGAAACTTCAAAAAGTGAGATTAGAAGATTAATCAAAGGAAAAGGTATAAAAATAAATAATAAAGTTATTGAAGATGAAAAACTATTAATTAAAAAAAGTTTATTTAATGAAAAAGGTTTTTTAAAACTATCTTTGGGTAAAAAAAAACATGTTAAAGTAGAGATTGGTTAATTTCTTTTAATCTTTTCAAGAGTTCTTGTAATAAATCTTGGAGTTAATGTCTTAACTGGATTTACTGTTGTTTTTAAATTCTTCGGAGGACCTTTAATTTTAAAACTTACACCAAAAACTCCTTCTCCAACTTTTTTTCCTATAAGAAAGTCACCAATTACTGGAATTGAAGCAATAGTCCTATTTATAGTTGTTGCAGGAACCAATGTTCCTTTTAGACTGATTAGTTCATTTTTTACAACATAACCTTCCATTAAAATAGAAATAGCAGGTCCAATTGAATAAATTTCATCAATAGTCATTAACTTATCTTCATTTGAAAAAACCATTTCAAAGTCAGTAAATCTTATTCCTTCACCTGTCAAAGAGTCCGCAACTCCCTGGAGAGATGCTAAAGTTAATAGTTTTGCTAATACAGGGACTTCTTTGACTTTAAAATTATCAATTTTTAATACTGATTTAGAAACATTATTTTTTTTAATTGAATGAAAATCTATCACACCATCTTTAAAACCTTTGATAAACTTATAATTAGAAACAAATGGTTTTGCCCTATCAGAATATAACATTGTAACCGTTTCGTTATTATTTGTAGATTTAATTGAAAATAAAAATTTGTCACCATTTTTAAATTTTGAATTAAGATTTGCATTTTCTATCTTATTGTTCGCAAAGTTAAATTTTCCATTAAGATTTACAAGATAGTTTTGGTTATCTAAATATACTTTTTTAATATTAATATTTAAAATTGAGTTTAGATTTTTAAAATTACTAAAAAAACTTTTATCTTCGTCACTTGTAAGAATATGATTTAAATATTTTGAAAAATCTATCGAATGTCCTTCTAAAATATAGTTATTATCAATTTTAGATAATCTTATATTATTTTTTATCTTATTAGAGTTATCATAATCTAATACCAATTTATCAATGCTCAAAACTTTATATTTATCATTAAATTTAATTTGGTTAATTTCAAAATTATTATTATTTTCAGTGAATAAGATTTTATCAAGAACAATAGTATTTGAATTTAAGGTACTCCCTTTAAATATAAGTGAAGAATTGCTATTTTTTTCTTTAACATATTTAATTTCATCTACTCTCAATGAACTGTTATTAATATCTATATTTACATTAAATTTATAATCATTATTATTTTTTAAAATATCAAATTCTAAATTATCAAATTTTTTATCAAGAGAATATTTGCTGTTTCCTTTAATAGATATTAGTTTTTTCGAATAATCTAT
>CAJWKX010000059.1 GCA_913043015.1 uncultured Candidatus Pelagibacter sp.
CAATTATGAAAGCTTCGATAAAGAACTTCAAAATAAAATTTATAAAGATTTTAAGATTGATTTAAAAAATATAAAAGGAATAACATATAGTTTTGTTCCAATTCCTCGCTTTATAATTGAAACAACTGATTTATTTTTTATAGATAAAAGTGAAAAAAAAATTGCAAAAATTAAAGATCTTAAAGTTTTTTTATCTTTCAGCAATTTATACAATAAAGAAAAGATAAAAATTAAATCAATCAAAATCGAAAAAGCTAATTTTTATTTTTATGAAGCCAGTTTAAAAAGTTTTTATAAACATTTACATAAAAATATTACTAAACCAATTGAAATTAATAATAGTAATTTTTTTTATACAGATAAGAATAATGAAGTGATTACAATTTCACCAATAAAAAAATTTGAATATTATATTAATTTAAAAAATAAAGAAAAAATTTTAAATATTTCAGGAAATTTATTTGATACCGATTATAATTTTAAATGGAAAAAAGATTATTTAATTCCAAAAATTTCTAAAAGTACATTGAATTTTAAGAATCCAAACATTAAAATTATAAATCAAAGTGAAAAGGATAAAGAAAATGGTATATTTAAAGGAATTACAAAAACAAAATTTTTAAACAATGAATTAAATATAATTTATTCTTTTGATAAAAATAAAATTGATATTAATCCTGAAAAAACAAAATCGAATTCTATTAATAAAATTAAATTAAAAGGGCATATAGATTTAAATCCGTTTTTCTTTAATTTGAACTTAAATTTGCAAGAATCAGATTTTAATTTAATAACACAAAAATTATTCTTATATGTTTATTCTTTAAATAGTTCTATTCACCCAAATTTTAATGGAAATTTTAGTATTAAATTAAATAATTTAGATAATAAGCTATTTGAAGATGTGGTGTTTAATTTTAAATTTAAAGAAGAGGAAATTAAATTAGATCAATCAAGCATAAATTTAAAAAAAATTGGTAAAATTAATTTTTCAAGTTTCGAATATCTTGAAAAAAACAATAAGCTATTTTTAAAATTAAGAATGGAATTAAATATTAATGATCAAGATCAATTCTATAAAAGATTTCAAGTATCAAAAAAAAAAAGAATAGATCTAAAAAAAATTTATTTTGATATAAAGAAAAATGTTGATGAAAACATATATTCTATATCTAATATAAAATTTAATTTTGATGATAAATCTAAAAAACAGAACAAAATAGATTCTGAATTAGAAGCTTATCAAATAAATAATATTCAACAATTAACGAAAATAATTAAAGAGAAATTTAAACAAATCAACTAGGACCAATCATTTTTCTTGGATCTACAATTTTATTGTAGTCTTTTTCTTTAATTAAACCTGTTTTGAGAGCTTCATATTTTAGCGAGGTATTATTCTTTAAAGCATTTCTAGCAATTCTAGCCGCATTATCATAACCAATGTGAGGTGTAAGTGCTGTGACTAGCATTAATGAATTATCTAAATATTCTTTAATCTTCTTTTTGTCGGCAATAATACCCTTAACACAATATAGTGCAAAATTTTTAGAACTATCAGCAAGAAGGTCAATTGATTGCAATATGTTGTGTGCTATTAAAGGTTTAAAAACATTTAATTCGAAATGGCCTTGAGAACCTGCAATAGTAATACCATTGTGATTACCAATAACCTTTACACATACCATTGTAACTGCTTCAGATTGAGTAGGATTTATTTTTCCTGGCATAATTGAAGAACCAGGTTCATTTGAAGGCAAAATTAATTCACCATATCCTGCTCTAGGTCCTGAACTTAAGAACCTAATATCATTTGCAATTTTCATTAAACAAACAGCAGTAGTATTTAATGTGCCAGAAAAATTTACTACAGCATCATGTGCCGCTAAAGCAGCAAATTTATTTTTTACAGGTTTAAATGGAATTTTAGTGATCTTTTTTATTTCTTTAACAATTTTTTTATCAAAGTTTTTTTTAGTATTAATGCCTGTTCCAACCGCAGTGCCACCTTGTGCTAGACAATATATCTCATTTAAAGCATTTTTAATTCTTTTAATAGAATTTTCCAGTTGTGATTGATAACCAGAAAATTCTTGACCTAAAGAAAGTGGAGTTGCATCTTGTAGATGGGTTCTACCTACTTTGATTATGTTTTTAAATTTGTTTACTTTTTTTTTAAGTTCTTTGTTTAATAAAATCAAAGAAGGTAACAATTTATCCTTTGTTTCCTTTGCAATTGCTATATGTATTGCTGTTGGAAAAACATCATTGGTTGATTGAGATTTATTTACATGATCGTTTGGATGTACAGGTTTTTTGGTTCCTTTTTTTCCGCCTAAAATTTCAATTGCTCTATTCGCTATTACCTCATTTACATTCATATTAGTTTGAGTTCCAGAGCCTGTTTGCCAAACTTTAAGAGGAAAATGATCATTCAATTTTCCTTGTATCACTTCATTTGCGGCTTTTATGATTGCATTTGCAATCCTAGGTTCTATTTGCTTGTCATTTCTATGGACAATTGCAGCTGATTTTTTAATTATAGCTATCGATTTAATTAATTCGTGTCTAACTAAAAATTTACCAATATCAAAGTACTTTTTAGATCTTTGAGTCGATGCACCCCAATACTTATCCCCAGGTACATTTATAACTCCGATACTGTCGTATTCTTTTCTTTTTTTCATTGTTTAAAAATTAATGACAATGTTCTATTTGTTATACATTAAATAAATAAAAAATCATAGTAAGCACAAATTAGTTACTGATAGGAGTCATATGACAAATTTTGAAAAAGTTGGTCTTTTTATGAAAACTTTTGGACAAGAAGTAAAAACTTCAGCGGAACTTAGTACCAATAAAATAAATTCACTTAGAATAAGCTTGATAAATGAAGAATTAGAAGAGTTAAAAAAAGCAATATCAGAAAACAATATTGTTGAAGTTGCTGATGCTCTTACTGATATTTTATATGTTGTCTATGGTGCAGGTCATTCATTTGGCATTGATTTAGATAAATGTTTTAAAGAAGTTCAAGATTCAAACATGAGTAAACTAGGAAAAGATGGAAAACCTATTTATAATGAACATGGGAAAGTAATGAAAGGACCAAAATATTTCAAACCAGATTTAAGCAAATTTTTAAAATAAATTATTTATTTTATCCATTCGGGTTTCATGATTTTTAGAACAGCATTCTCACTTTTATATTTAATTTTGGGATCAAAATGATCACTTAAATATTTTACAATTGCAAATGGATATAAATCATTGATTAATACTTTTCCAATCTCATTGACATTATTTTTTATTGAAGATTCTTCTATTAATTCTCCATCAACTAATTTAATGGGCAACAATCTTTTTGATAGTTTCTCTCTTAGTTTGATACGTGAAGTATTTTCTTGTCCAACATAACAACCTTTTTTAAAATCAATTCCATTTAATTCTTCAAAATTACACTCAATTCCAAATAATTTATTTCTTAATTTTTCTGTATTTTTTTGAGGGATTCCAAGTTCATAACTTGATTTGTAATATTTTTCTGGATCAATAGATTGTAAATCTAGCTTTTTTAAAGATAAATAAAGTTTTTCTAAATTAATTATTAGTCTTCCTCCAAGTTTTTTATGTCTTGGATCCAAGAAGATTGGATCTTCTCTATATTTAAAGGTATTTCCTAGTAAATCTTTTGCCTCATCAAATAACATAAATTTTTCATAACTGAAAGTCGCAACTACAAATTCGTTGCTCAAATTTAATATTTCAATATCAGATCTAAGTTTATAAATATTTAATTGTTTAAAAAGTTCTTGAATTTGTTTTTTTTCACAGTCAATAAAATATCCTTTCTTGTGTTTAACGACTAAAAAATCAAAAAGATATTTCCCTTGAGGAGTTAACAATGATGCAAAGCAACTGTTTGCTTCATCGACCTTATTAATGTCATTGGTAATTAAGTTTTGTAAAAATTCTTTTGTATCAGATCCGTGAATGAATAAAATTCCTCGATCTTCTAATATATATACGTTTTTAATATTCATAATTGATTGAAGTTCATTTATAATATAGTTACTTTTCTAACAAATGTTAGATTTAATCATTAAAAATGGATCATGTTATATTAATGGTAATCTTAAAGCTCAAGATATTGGAATAAAAGATGGTAAAATAGCAGACATTGGAAGAATTGAAACAGAATCAAAACAAATTTTTGATGCAACTGGATTGACTGTTTTACCAGGATGTATAGACACCCAAGTTCACTTTAGAGAACCTGGATCCACTGACTCTGAAGATTTAAATTCTGGAAGTAGGGCAGCAATAGCAGGTGGAATAACGTCAGTATTTGAAATGCCAAATACCAACCCTCCTACTTCAAGTAAGTCAGAATTTTATAATAAATTAAAATTAGCTAAAAATAGAATGTATTGTAATTACGCATTTTATTTTGGAGCAACACCAAACAATTATAAAGAATTATCAGACTTACAAGATTTAGAAGGATGTTGCGGGATTAAACTTTTTGTAGGCTCTTCAACTGGAAATTTATTAGTTCAACATGAAGAAGATATTGAAAAAGTATTTCAAAATAGTTCAAAAATAATTTCTGTTCATTCTGAAGATGAAGAAATTTTAAATATGAGAAAAAAATTGATTAAAGAAGGAGATGT
>CAJWKX010000060.1 GCA_913043015.1 uncultured Candidatus Pelagibacter sp.
ATACAGTCAGATATTAATAAAATTATTAAACAAAAAAGAAAATTTTTTTACAAAGGAAATTATAAAAATATTATAGGAAAAAATATAAAAGCCGAATATCCAAAATCTCCTCACATAACAATTAAAAATAATTTTAATAAATCAGTAAATGTTTTAGCTAAAGAACTAATTAATAAAATTAATAAAATTATTAAATTATGAAATCCTTGAACGAATGTATGAGGACAAATTGTCTATAAGAAAAATTGTTATAAATATAATTATAATAATTGCTGAAACTTTTGGATATTCAAACATTCTAAAAGAAGATTGAAGTTCATATCCAATTCCACCAGCGCCAACAATGCCTAACATTGTTGCCATTCTAATGTTTCGATCTAATATATAAAGATTGTTACCTACAAAAGATGGGATAATTTGCGGTATTACAGCAAAAGAAATAATTTGTCTTTTTGATGCTCCAGAAGATTTGAGTGCTTCAATTGGGCCTTTGTTTACATGTTCAATATCCTCTGCATAAAATTTTGCCAAAAAACCCATTGTGTGAAAACCTAGTGCAAGCACCCCTGGCATTGCGCCAAACCCAATCGCAATAACTAATATCATCGCCATTATAAATTCTGGAATTGCACGAAAAAAAACAGTTATTGCACGAGCAGCAATATAAACAAAATAATTTGGTGCAATGTTTCGTGCAGAAAACAATCCAACAGGAATTGATAATACAATTGCAATAAAAGTACCAAGTATTGCTATTTCAATTGTTTCCAACATTGAATAAATTAATTTTTCCAAGTTTGAAAAATCTGGTGGTAGCATTCTACCTAAAATATCACCCAAATATTTTGTTGAATCAGTAAATAATTTTATAAAATTAATCTCAAGATCAATAACTACTAAACCAAGAACTGCTATGATAGAAGAAAGCAAAACATAAGTTCTCCAACTCCATTGCGGTCTTATATAGGACTCTAGATGTTTTGTTTGACTCTCTTTTATATCAATGTACATTTCCATAGATCCCCCGTAACCACCTAGATCAATATGATTATGAGCATCAAGAACTATAGATTTTATTTTATTTTTTAAAGCAAAGTCTAGATTCCTTGCAAAAACTAGGGGTGGGCCACTTATAGCTGATGATTTATGTATAATTTTTAAATTTTTATTATCTTTTTGATTATTATTAAACCATTTTTCAAAATTAATTGAACTAATTGCAGCAGCATCTGCCGAACCATCCAGTATTCTTCTAATAGCTTTATCGTGATTTTTTACATAATGAATACTTTTATATAATTTTTTATTTGTAATTGGTAAGCCTGCATTTTCTAATTCATGTTTTGGAACTTCATAACCACTGGCTGAAAATTCATCACTTAATATTAATGATTTTCCTTTCAAATCCTCAATTTTTTTAATTTTACTTTTTGAACTAACAATAAATAGTGAATTATAATTAGAAGTTTTTCTTCCTTTCAAAATTCCAACAGCAAATGGTTCTATATCTAAATTTTGTTGCTCTAATTTCATATAAGCATAGGAACCCAACCACCCCAATGTTGCCGATCCATCTTTTATAGACAGTAATGCCTCTTTATAACTACTTGAATATTTCAAATTAATAGAAGTTTTTAATTTTTCTTCCAAGTGCTTAACTAGTTTTTTAAAATCCAGGCCCCCAGTCTCATCGGAAGCTGGGGCCACAACAAAGGTTAACTCTTTTAAATTCATGTTTTTCTTAATCATATTATTTTGATAAATTTTTAAAATGTAAGTCCCGCATTTTCTTCTCTATAAATATTTTGAACATAATTTATATCAATATTTTTTGTTTGAGAATCAAAGATGATTGCACCATCTAAAAGCCCAACAATCCTGTCTGAAAATTTTATAGCTAATTCAACTTGATGCAAATTACAAATAATAGTTATATTAAACTCTTTACATATTTTTTTTAATAAAGATAAAATTAAATTTGAAGCTTTTGGATCCAAACTCGCTACCGGCTCATCAGCTAAAAGTAGAATTGGTTTTTTAATAATTGCTCTTGCAATACCCACTCTTTGCCTTTGACCACCAGAAAGTTGATCGGTGCGACTGTAAGCCTTGTCAAGCAAACCAACTGTTTCTAGGGATTGAAGTGCTTGAAGTTTTTGTTCCCGAGTAAACAAGTATAACATTGATAAAAATTTACTACTTGAATTTAAAAGGCCGCTTAATACATTGTTAATTGATGATAAATTGTTAATTAAATTAAATTCTTGAAAAACCATTCCTGTTTTTTTTTGAACATAGAATAAGTAATTATCATCAATTTTCCGATTATTAAAAACTATCTCACCATTATCTATATTTTCTAATCCATTAATACTACGTAACAATGTAGTTTTTCCAGATCCGCTTGGACCCAAAATTGTTACAAATTCACCTGGGTTTATTTTAAGATTTACTCCATTAAGAGCTTTTGTGCCATTTTGAAAAGTTTTCCTAAGATTTTTAATTAGCAGCATAATTAAGAGAGTAAATTTACATGTTATTGTTTACTTTTTAACAACACTACAACTTCACGCAGTAGATCGTAATCTGAATCGTTTACTTCGATGTAATGAGACATTTTTCCACCGTACCCACCAATGGCTCCATGTTTGTGAGCTTCTAAAACGGCCTTTTTAATTTTTTTTCTGTCTTCTAAAGATATTTTTTTAGAATAAGCAAGGGGAGGTGGAGGAACAGGGTCTGAACGATGGACAATTCTAATCTGTTCAATTTTAAAAGTATTATCTGCTAAACGCGCATCAAAATTTCTTGAACTCATTCCACATACGTCTGCTTTATTATTGAGTACTGACAATAAACAAGCATCGTGACTTCCTGCATAAAATACATTTTTGAAATGTTTTTTATTTGTTGTAGATAAATTTATCTTTGACAATTCTACTTGTGGTATTAAATCTCCGCTAGTAGAACCAATGCTATTTAAAGCAAGTGTTTTACCTTTTATGTCAGAAAAGTTTTTTATTTGGCTATCTGTTCGAACAACAAAATAAGCAAAATAATTTGCATTTTTTTCTCCCGGTCTTACACCAGCAGCAAAAGCTTCGGCATCGGCTATCTCGGCTGCTTTAATATAAGTTTTGCCGCCATACCAGGCAATATCTGCTCGACCAGCCCGCATGGCTTCAACTGCAGCATTATAATCGGTTACTTTCACTGTATTTATTTCAAATCCAGTAAGCTTTTCAACAATTGAAATTAAACTTGTATAATCACTTTCATCACCCTTTTCGCTTGCGGGTACAAAAACCATATTAAATATTTTATTCTCTGCTTGAACGTTTGAAAAAACGAAGAAAATTATGACTGCTAAAAACAATCTTTTTAAAATAATCATCATGTTGTCTTTCCTTTTATTGTTATTATTGTTCGCTAACACAATAACATTAAAAAGCTGCGTACGTCAACTCTATATTGGAGCTATATGTTAAATTTTTATTACACTTATTGCTTAAATTCTTTAAGGGCTTTCTGGTAATCTTCAACGGTATCGATTTCTTTCCAACCTCTTTCAATAATAACACAGTGAACTTTTATTCCTATGTCCACCAGCTCTTGAATCATATCAGTTAAATAGGATTTTTGAAAAGTTTTTGCTCTTTGAAACGGTTTATTCAAGTAAAGTTTTTTTACTCTATGAAAATTTTGTTTAAAAATTTCGGAGCCACGATGTGTAAGTTTTATCATGCCTATAAACTCTCCATGCACTTCTTCTTTTTCTGTAGCTATTTTGCCTATTTTGACAACTTCATTATTAGAGTTAAAGATAACATTTTCTGCTTCTGCTATAGGATGTTCTTTTCGATCAACGTAATAGCCTTGCCAGTCAATATCAACAACTACAGATATGTCATGATCTGAGTTTAACAAGCGTTGAACTACACTAGACTCAAACAAAATATCTGAATAAGCTATTATGACATTGCCATTGATTATTTTTTCACCATAAAAAATAGAATTTAACACATTGTTATTTTCGTAATCTTTGTTGTCAAAATATTTTAGATTTTTATAATTTATTTTGTTTTTTTTGTAGCCTCTTATTACTGAGACATTGTCTATTCCACAACTTCTATAAGCTGAAAGCTGGCGTTCTAAAAGAGTTTTTTTGCCAAAATCAAGCATACATTTTGGTAAATTTTCAGTATGATCTTTTAATCTACTTCCTAGACCCGCTGCCACTATTAATACTTTAGTTTTTGATTCATTTATCTTTTTCTCAATATTTTCAATTTCTCCTTCATTAAGTTTGCTATTTTTTACTGCGCGTAATAATGAAACAATTTTTGGATTATTTTCAATAAAATCAACGATGTCAGGTGCTATCGTTTTTTTTGAATTTCCTGCAAGATCATTTAATAAATCCAAATCTGCTTTTAATATAACTGATAATTTTTTAATTAAATTTATTCTGGGAGCTGTACGTTTGTTTTTTTCCATATCATTTAAATAGGATGGTGCTACTCCAATTTTTTTTGCCAACTCTCGTTGCCCTATATCATTTTTTATTCTTAATCTTCTAATATAAGAACCGAATGTTTCTGATACATTTGAA
>CAJWKX010000061.1 GCA_913043015.1 uncultured Candidatus Pelagibacter sp.
AAAAAAATTTTCAAAGACAACTTGAAAGATTAAAGAAAATGAAAGCAGAAAAAATCAATAATAATCCCTTTTTAAAAGGTGAAGATATTCAAATTGAGCAAAATCTCTCTCAGGATGACGTCTCTTCCAGTTGCTTAATCTGTCATAAATAGAGCTTTTATACCTATTGGTAGGGATCTTTTTTATTAAAGATATCCTAAAATTGCATAGAAAATAGCTATTTATCGTAAAAAGTGAAAAAATAAGTCAATTTTATTGTTGACTTCCTATATTAATATGTTTAAAATGATTTTAATTATGTTGAAATATAAACTAAATATGTTGAATAAAGAATGGAGGTTCTATGGGCTGTTTAGCCTAAATGCCAAATATATCCCAGTGAAATCTGGGATATATTTGATCCTCGATCTTAAGAAGAGAGTGCTAAACGTTCCAATTGGTATAGAGGTTTATTATGCAGGAAAAGCAAAGAAGCTCAGAAATAGATTTAGATCTCATTATAATTTTTTATCTGAACATAACGAAAGTCTAGCCAAATTAGTACTTAAAAAAAAACTCGAATTCTGGTTTTTAGAAGTAAATGAAGAAGAACTAGATTATTACGAGACAGTGCTTATTCAAAAAATGGACACCTACAATGCAAATTTTGCAAATGTAATAAAAATGAAAAATAGAAACATAGAAGGAGAAAATTATGTCTAAGGAAAACCTGAACGATTTAGAACAATTAGTTGAAATAGAAAAAAGACAAAAACTAGCTTTAACTGCTGCACTTGATACTCAAAAAAATAGAAAGGGATTATATTTTGCTCAAAAAATTAATATGGGCTCTTACCAAGGTACAAAAAGATTAATACCATCTTATGTAACTGTACAGACCTTAGGATTTGTTTCAAAAAATATCTTAATGGGTAGTGAAATGCCTTTCATGAGAGACAAGATTGATCCAAAAACAAATAGATTAATTATTGATCAAGATAATATAGATGATGTTATGCAAAGAGCCCCGGACTGGACAAGACAACTTGAATTAACTCATTATTTATTAAGAAGTAATCATAAATTTACATCTATACTAGCTGTTATACAGCCAGAGTGGATCAATCAACCAGAAAGTAGTAACTGGGGTGATGATAAAAGAGCATTAAAAGATGCAATCGAATTTGAACCACTAGACTCGAGTAGTTCAATTGGTTTATTAAATTTAGAGAACAAAACAATATTTGCGCTAGATGGTCAACATCGAATTATGGGAATAAAAGGCGTTCAAGATTTAGCGAGTGGACAGCTAAGATATAAAAATAAAAATGGTTCAGAAAAAAAAGGAGGAATAATAGACACTGATGATTTTTTAAGTAGATTTAAGGTTTCAAGGTCAATTTTAGATACAATTTTAAATACTGAAACAATGTCAATAGAGTTTGTTCCAGCAGTTGTACATGGAGAAACAAGAGAGGACGCTAGAATAAGGTTGAGAAATTATTTTACCGACGTCAATACTTACGCAAAAAAAATTAAAAAAGGCGAAGAGGCTATGTTAGATGAAACAGATGGATATAAGATAGTAGGAAGAAAAGTAGGATTGTCTCACCCTATATTTAAAAGTAACGATGAAAGCGCACCTACAAGAATCAATATGACTGATCAATCTATACCAAAAGAAAGTAATTGGATTACTACTTTAGAAGCGATTACTAACATTTCAGAAAATTATTTGTCATCGATTGATAAAGAAGGAAGAGATCATTGGGGTCCATTATTCAAAGAAGTTAAAATTAGACCTCCAGAAAATGAAATAAAAAAAGGTATGAAGGACCTTGAAAAATTCTTTGACCTTATGAGTAAAATTGATGTCTTTAAAAAACTTCAGAGAGGAGAGTCTATAAAAAGTTTAAGAGAATTTCCAGAAAAAGACTCTAAAAAGAAAGCTTATGAAAAAACCAAAAATTATTCTGGCCACCTATTATTAAGACCTATTGGACAACAGATATTAGCACAAGCTGTTGGAGTACTAGTATCAGAAGGAGGAAATGTAGAGGAAATTTTTAAAAATATTGAAAAAATTGATCAAAACGGTCACTTTAGTGCCCATAATCCTTCATCTATATTTTATGGAGTTACAGTAAACCTAGCTGGAAAAAGTATGATTACAAGTTTACAGGATCCAGCAGCCAGATATCTAATTTATTTAGTAACAGGTGCATCAGCAGAAAAACAGAAAGAGATTTATGAGGAAATAAAACTCAGAAGAGCAGATGAGCTTTCGCCAGGAAAATGGATTAATTTTCAAGGAGAAAAAGCAGATTTAGAAGATGACGATTATCTTAATTTACCAAAGCCAGTTGGAGTTTAATGTCTAATAATAAATTTGTAAATTTTGTACAAAATTGGTCTCTTTTTTTGTTGGTTGATAGATCATTAATAAAAAAACTGGGGGTCCTTTCTAACTTTCTGATCTTACTTACTCCAGTTTTTAAATTTCCTAGCAGTTTTTTTTTATCCTTTCTACTGCTAGGAATAAAAGATTAACTAAATACCATTAGATTTTATGGATATTGATATTTCACAGAAGCAAATTAATAAAATTGGAAAAAAATTTAGAGATAATATCCATGAAGATACAGATTTAGATTTTTTGGAGAAATTTAGAAGCACATATGATGAAATAATTGTAACTACTATTAATAATATTAGTGAAAAGTTAAAAAAAAAAATAGATAAATATATAATTGTTGGAAGACTAAAAAGAACCTGGTCTATTATACGAAAGCTTCAAAGAAAAAATAATTATGGGATGGATTTAACACGAATGTCAGATTTAGCTGGCCTGCGAATAATAATTTCAAATATCAAAATTCAAGACCAAGTGATAAATTTTTTAAATGAAACTTTTGAAGTACAAAAAAAATACGATTACCGTGACAAAGACCAGCCATACAGAAGTGTCCATTTAATATTAAAAGATAAAGATTATAAATTATTGGAGATTCAAATTAGAACTATTGCCCAACATACATGGGCAGACGAGTCTGAGTCATTTGGTGAGCATGCTAAACAAGGAATTTATTTAAAAGAAATTGGCGAATATTTAAAAATTTTATCAAACGTTACACAAAAAATAGATAAAGATGAAAATGTAGATCAATCAACTATAGATAATGAAATGTTTAAATTTAAGTCACCCATAAATGGAAAATTTGTAAGATTATCTAAATTTTTTAATAATTTTAAAATTACTAACGATAAATATAAAACAAAATATTATTTAGTAGTTTATGACAGCTTGGATGATTCTTTAGTAAGTGAAGATGAGTTTTATCTTGATGATAAAAATGAAATTTATGAATTGTACAAACATAAAACTAATATTTTAGATGAAAATAGATTTGAGATAATTTTTTTTGTTTCAAGTCTTGGGAAACAAGTTTTAAAAATAACTCACCCAAGATTTTTTGCGAGCAACCAATTTATTAATTTAACACAAAACTTATGATTAAACTAAATGAGGTAACAAAATGAATGATGATTTAGATATGATCCACTACGACATTCTTCGAGAGCCTCAAGGCAGAGACAAACCGCAGGGCGAAAAAGCAAAAGTAACCTTACGGAAAGCTGCCATGCTAGCTGAATATTACTTTTTGGCTGGAGATAAGCAAAAAGCAGAAACGCTTTTAAGACAACTGGGTCATAAAGATAAACATATTAAAAAATTCCTAAAAAAGGTTGAAGAAATATCTCACACTGAAGAAATGGAAGAAGTTAGTGAAGTGCTTAAAGGAAGAATTGCTAAAAAATATTTAAACTGAATATCGAGGATTATTATTGCTTAAATGATATGGTTTTTTAGAGAATTTATAATGTGGGGAGTAATTTTTATATTGCTTCTTCTCATAGCCTTATAATGCATGGAGAAATTTTAAATGTTTAGCTTGTTGTGGCAAATTTTAACGGGTGGAATTTTATTTATTATCCTTTGTTTTGGGCTTTTTTATATTTTTAAATTTTTAATAGGATTTTAACTGTGATTATTATCAATCAAATTTTCTTACCTTTTATTACCTTAATAAAAACTCTTAAAACGTTAATGAAAATCTTAAAAACTAAGTATTGGCAACAGTTTTTAAGCAACAAGTATTTTAAAAACTTCAGGAAAGTTTTAACTTAGGTTTGTTTGGGCTGAAAAACGTATGAAAAAAAGGAAACATAAAATAAAAAAAAATAAAATAACAAGAAAGAATAGAAATTATTTAGAAAATTTAAAAAAAGAGAGTGATTATATTTACAGAGTAAATGCTTTTACAGCAATTAACCAAAATAAATTAGGTCACTCTCAAACTTGGAAATTTAAACCAAAAAAAATTTATTATTGACTTTTAATTTTAGGTAAGATATTATGAAAAGACTAGCTAACATATTGTATTGGATGCTGGATTTCTAAAATTTTTTGACAAGTTCAAAAATTAGACACTAAAATCAAAAATTCCAAACATAGCAAGCTGTAACGGGAGAGGTGTATGTTTGATAATAAAAAAATGGGCTTAACACAATGAAAAAA
>CAJWKX010000062.1 GCA_913043015.1 uncultured Candidatus Pelagibacter sp.
CAATCCTAATCGATGTTTGCAAGGGGTTGTGCATGGTTAATTCTTATAATCTTTTCTTCCTTCTAAAACAGTTTCAATTTTCCATTTAACTTTATATCCATCACTAAATTTAATTGTTTTGCTATTCAAGAGATCATATTTATCCCAATCATCACCCTCTAAGTCCCAAGTTTCTTTGATATAACTATTTCTTTTTTTACACTTTTTAAAAAAATCATTTATAGGTTTTTCAGTAATTTTTTTCATTTTTATTAAATCTTTAGTTGAAAATTTTGCATCATCTATTTTAACTTCTTTAAAACTTTTCATTTTTGTTAATGATAATGGGTTAATTATCTTAAATCCCATTTTGTCCCTATCTCCTTCATAAAATTCCAACATCTCAAGCTTTTGAAAATCTCTAAATTTGTTAAGATCTAATACAAATGGTCTAGGACCACTCCCTTCGCACCACTTTTCTCCAGTGCTTCTCAAATAAATAATATTACCTTTTTTGTTTTCTTTAATTTCAAAATGATCTTTTCTACCCAAAATTAGTATTAATTCTTTTAAATTTTTAAAATTTTTTGTTATAAAATCAATTATTTTATACGCTATTTTGAATTCAGCATCAAAAAATCTGATATCTAAAGCTAATCTTTCAATTTTTTTATTTACATATTTTAACAGCTGAACACCTTTGACAGAAGATTCGTCTATTGGAATTGTTAATTTTAGATTCTTCAATTTATTTAAAGAATTTATAAATTCAAAATCTCTGTCAATCACATTGTCATTTACAATTCCATCATCGGGACCCATTTCTGTTGTAATGATCTTTAAACTAATTTCCAAATCTTCTAAACTCACAAGTGTTTTCAATGGTGGCAAAAATTCTGACCCCAGTTCATTCAATCTTAGTAGCCTTAGGTTTTTTAATTTATAAATGTCTGTAAAATCAAATTTTGACAAAGTCCAACGTGATAAATTTTCATCATAATTAAATAGACCTCTGAACTCTAAATTTCTTATGTTTGTAAGGTTTGAAAACTTGGAATATTTGAGCTCGGGATCGCAATAATTGTCATTAATAACTAAAGTTTCAAGTTTAGAAAAACGTGGGAATGATTTATTTTTTCCAATACATTTATGTAAAATAAGTTCTGTTAAACTTGATCCTACTTTTTTTGCTAAATAGCTTAAATTAACGGTTCTCCCTTTGTGGATATGTAAAGTTTTAAGCTTTTTTAAACTAATTGAATTGGGAAATTTAAAATATTCAGCTTTCTTCCAAAAATCATTTTCATATTCGTTTTCATATTTATCATAATAATATCCTGATAGAGCAAAATAATATATGTGTTCAATATTACTAAAAATTTTTTGTTTGATCTTATTTAAAAAGTTTTGTTTTACTAAAACAATCTGACCTTCGTAAGGATCGTTTTCATCCAGCCTATCATTTGCAAAATGTTTATATTTTTTATCGGAATATTCGTATAAACCTTTGTCTAACCACTTAATGAAACCACGTTCCTCTTTATCATAGAGCTTAGAGCCAACGTAGCCAGGTTTTATTTCTTTACTCTCTGCATTAATTCGTATTGTTTCCATATTTCCAAAATCTTTAAGATCTATTTTATTTAAAAATTCGACATCTCTTAAATTTTTGGAACTATTTATGCCATAATTGTCCTCGACAATTACGATAGTGTTAATTTTTTCTCTTAAATATTTAGCAAATAGTGAGTAAATTTCTTTTGTTGAAAAACCCATAATCTTAAAACGATTTTTAGTTTTTTTGTTGTCTTGAAATACTTGAAAAAGATTAAACAATTTAAAATATTTATCGAATTTAGAGTTTTTACCAATTTCTCTTTTGAACTGTGCATGAAAAACACAAATTTCGATTTTAGGATATAGATTAAGCCACCCATCAATTAGTTGAGCAAAAGCCGAATAATCTGATCCGCTCCATTCACCATCCATGTTTCCGCCAACATCAACAACATCTTCATTAAATTCAAAAATAATCTTCTTTAAACTTTTTATTTTTTTTAATAATTCTTCGACTTGCTGATTCCAAACATGTTTTCTCCAAGTTTTTATGTCATACATGAATTGATAAGCAGATATGATTTTTATTTCCTCCAATCCACTCTTAAGTGAATTTCTAAATAATTCTGATATTTGTTTTTCATCACTATCTTGCTCTATATTTGCAAAATAATTTAATCTGATTTGGTCATGATTTTGAGAAATCAATTTTGATTCATCCATTTTTTTAATATCACAAACCAATTCCAATTTTTTAATTGTTTCACTACTTTTTGATTTCTTCTTGCCTTTTTTAATATGCTTTCCGTTGATCAAAACTTTTTTATATTGATTTAATCCCTCTAAAGCTTGATAAATATCCTTATTCTCGTTTTCTAGATCTCCCATGATATTTAATCCAAAAATCCATATTTGTTTAAGCTTTTTGAAATTTCTTATGATTGATCCTATTTTTTTAAAATTGTCTAAATAATTTTTTGTCTCAAATAGATGTCCGTGCTGTGAAAAATCGCTAAAAAAATTATAAAGATTTAATTTTTCTAATGATTTAAATCTTTCAAAATTAGGAAAATTGTTTATAGCAGGCAAACGTATATTCAAAAAATATGTATCCATATTTCCATAACCTTGGAAATTTTTATATTCATCCTCTCGTTTAGGCTCCTTCCAGTCTTTTCTAAAATCAATGTTAAATTTTTTTAATTTTGGTAAATAAAGATGTTTGGGAAATCTTCCTTTTGGAGGAAGTGAAATTAAACTGCTATCGTCAATTTCAAATTCTTCCAGGTTTTTAAGAGAGTACAAATTTTTGAAAAAATTGTTTGAAACTTCACTTTTCACATTGCAGGAAATAAACTTTAACTTCTTAAGATTTTTTAATTTCGATAATGGATCCCAATTTGTAATTGAATCTAATCCATACATCGTTAAATCTTTAATGAAACTTAATTTTTCTAATTCTTTTAACGAGTTTGATTTTCTTAAGTCTATTTTATCAATAGATATGGATTTTAATTTATTATCAATAGCGTTCCTAACAAACATGCTATCTTTAAATTTTTTATTTATAACAAGTTTGCCTTTTTTGTTCTTATTCAAGTAACAATCTTCCAAGCCCTCGACTACGATTTTTACATAATCAAGGGAATAATCTTCATCAGCTTCTCCTGGTTGCGAATAACAATGAAGATACATGGAATAGATTCCCTTTTTAACTGGGAACACTATGGCCCCTATGTCAAACTCGCTGTCTTCCTTTAATTTATAACCCTCATAAAGGGCGTCCAGAACATAATGCAATCCAACTTTTTCAATTCTAAAAATTTTTTTGCTTAATTTATTTTCCGACTTTTTTTTGCCAAAAGATGGTAGTTCTAGTTCCTGAGGGTCTACATCCTTGATGATGCTATGAATAAAGTTTTCAAACTGTGATTTTCTGATTTCAAAAACCTCTTTGAAGTTTTCTTTAAATAATATTTTTGTTTGTTTGTTTAAAATTTCTAAGGCTTTTGGCAATCTTTTATACAGATATTTTCCTGAAATTTTTACACCCTCTTTTATTCTTATTTCTGTTTTTTCTCTATAACCCACGAATTCTTCTAAATAATCTTCGAAAATATATTTTGTTGGATAGCAATTTTCATCAAGAAGATTACTTAAAAATTCTGTGTATGAGAAGTTTGCTGAGGGTTTAGCAATTTCTTTCTCTGGATTATGTATAACTGATTTTTTATAAGTTGATTCAGAAGGTTTCGTTTCTACACCATAAAAAAACTTAAATAATCCTATTGGATAGTTATTTTGAAAAATGCCTTTTTTCTTGAAATATTTTTCATCCAAAGCTTCGCTTATTGCTTCTGGATGCTCAAACCACAAAGGACCTCCATGATCATGCACACATATTAGTCCAGAGGATGTCGTAAAATTAAATAGTTTTATTCTTTTTACGTTTTTGTGTTCTTTTCTAGACCAGCCTGATGGTTTAGAAAAAAATTGATCATTCATATCTATTTTATCTCCTGAATAGGATAGGTAATATTTTGAATTTTCTGGTTGTTTCATATAATCGGCAATGTTTGCTTCAGCAAAAATTTTTCTGACTTTATTATTTTGATCAACGCCTACCCACACAGAGTATCCACCATCCGCACCATTTGAGAATGAAATTGAATTATATTTTTTTGATTTAATTTTTTTTAATTGAGGAAGAATATCCGATATTTCACCACCAAGCCCACCTCCGATATTAAGGTCGTTTGAAAGTCTTTCACATAAATCTCCCACTGTGACCGTTGCGGCGTCAACAGCATTCATGTCTAAAAAATAAACATCTGTAATCGGATAAGGATCCTTAGTTTTGTTTTTTTTCATTTATTCTTGTCGTTCAATTAATTTACTTTTTTCCCAGATACCTTTATCAACTTTTCCATCTGCATATGTCAAAGTTCCTT
>CAJWKX010000063.1 GCA_913043015.1 uncultured Candidatus Pelagibacter sp.
CTTCTTTTAGTTAAATCAACAGAAATTACATGTGGAATTACATCGCCAGCTCTTTCTATTTTAACTATATCTCCATTTCTTATATCTTTTCTTATTATTTCGTCTTCATTATGTAAAGTGGCATTAGAGACAACAACCCCTCCAATATTTACTGGTTTGATTTTAGCAACCGGAGTTAGAACGCCAGTTCTTCCAACTTGAATTTCAATATTTAAAATTTTAGAAAATGAACTATCGGCAGAAAATTTATGTGCTATCGCCCATCTAGGTGCATTAGCTACTGAGCCTAATCTCTTTTGTAAATTAAAATCGTTTATCTTATAAACTAGACCATCAATATCGTATTCAAAATTAAACCTTTTTTTTTCAAATTTCTTATAATATTCTACTAGAACATCTAGTCTCGAAATTATCTTATTAAATTTACTTATTTTAAAACCCCATTCTTTTAAATGCTTTATAAAGTCCGATTGTTTTTTTAAATTAAAATTTTTAAAATGACCAAAAGTATAAGCAATAAATTTCAATGGTATTTTTTTTGTAATTTCTGGATTTTTTTGTCTAAGAGATCCAGATGCTGCATTCCTAGGGTTGGCAAAATTATCTTTTATCTTTTCAAAATCCTTATTTGATATAAATACCTCTCCCCTTATATCTATGTCTTTTGGAAAATTTTTAGAACTAATCTTTTTTGGAATATCTGCAATTGTTTTCAGATTTTCTGTAATTACTTCACCCTCGATGCCATTTCCTCTAGATAAACCAGAAACCAATTGTCCATTCTTATATGTTAAAGATGCTGAAATTCCATCTATTTTTGGCTCCACACTATATTCAAGGATATTTTTTTTGTTTAAATTCAAAAAATTGAAAATCTTCTTTTCAAAATTTTTCAAGTCCTCTTTGTTTAATGCGTTTGTTAAAGAAAGCATTTGAACTCTATGTTTTGATTTAATAAAATTTTTTGAGGGCTTATATCCTACTGATATGGATGGAGATTCATTGCTTTCTAAAAATTTATATTTTTTCTCCAGTTCTAATATTTCTTTTTTTAAATTATCATATTCTTTATCAGTAATTTTAGGATTGCTCTCTTCGTAATAAAATCGATTGTGTTTTTTTAATTCCTTAATTTTTGATAAATATTTTTTTTTAATAGAATTACTACTCATTTGATAACTTAAGTAGTGACTTTATTTTTTCTAAAGTTAAACTTTTTTCCTTTTTTTTTATTTTTGATAATTTCTTATAATTTTTATTAAAAACTTTGTATGAATGTTCATACCATTCACTTGATTGATAATTATATCCAAGTAAGTTCGCATATTTTTTGGCTTCATCTATTAAGCCGATTCTATAGTGTAACTCAACTAGCCTATGTAATGCTTCTTCAATATAAATAGAAGTCTGATATTTCTCCAAAACAATTTTATATCTATTAATTGCAGGAATCCATTTTTTTCTTTCAATGTAGTATTTTGCTAAATACATCTCTTTTGATGCAAGTATTTCTTCAATTACTCCTATTTTATAATCTGAATCTAGCGCATAATCAGTTTTTGGATATTTCATAATAACATATTCAAAATGTTTTTTGGCTTCTAAAAGAGGTTCTAAATCTTTTTTTTCATCTACAATTTGATTGTAATAATTCATTGCTAAAAGATAAAATGCATAATCTTCTCTATTGTGGTTTGGATAAGTTTTTAAAAATCTTTTTAATTCCCTAATTGAATCATTATAATAGTTTTGTGAGTAATATGAATATGCTGACATTAATGACGATCTTGCAGCCCATTTTGACTGTGGATATAATAGTTCAGCTTCATTAAACTTTTTTGCAGCAGTTATTACGTCTCCTCTGTCTAGTTCTTGTAAGCCTTTATTATATGCTTCTATCATTTGAAGATCTATACTTGTCTCTTCAATTATTGAACTTGCAGGTTCTTTATTTTTACAAGCTAAGACAAAAATAAATAATAAAATAAAAAAATATTTTATTAGGTAATGCATTTTAGATTTTTATCAGAATTTAAAAAAAATTCTAACTTTTATGCTATTGATTTTAATTGAGATTTATTAATAAAAACGTGGGGCAAATTTTTCTCTTTAAGCTCAAATATAGAATAATTTCTTTTGTCATCAAATACTTCTCTTAATAATTGATTTGTTAGTCCATGACCACCTTGTGAACACTTAATTGATCCAATAATTCTATAACCTGATAAATACAGATCTCCTATACAATCTAAAATTTTATGATTAACAAATTCGAGTTTATTTCTTAGACCTTCTTTATTTATTACTTTTTGATTCTTGACTACGACAGCATTATCAAGACTGCCTCCTTTGGCTAGACCAATTTTTCTCAATTTTTCAACATCTTCATAAAGACAAAATGTTCTAGAATTATAGATGTCTGTTAAATCATCTTCATAAACTTTGACTTTATTTCTTTGAGTACCAATAAGGGTATTTTTATATTTAATTTCAAAATCTATATCTAAACTCATCTTGGATTTATTTATAGAAATAAATTTTGATCCCTGTTCAATAGTTATTTTATTTTCTATCTTAATTAATCGAATTGGAATTTGACTTACATTAAATCCTGTTTCCAAAAAAAGATCTATAAAGTTTTTTGCAGATCCATCCATAATTGGAACTTCTTCAGAATCAATTTCAATTAATGCATTATCAATTCCTATACAATACATTGCCCCCATTAAATGTTCGATTGTAGAAACTTTTATTCCAAACTCATTTGATACTGTTGTGCATAGATTTGTGTTTGTTACATTAAACAAACTTGGAATTACGATATTATTTTTTTTTAAATCAACCCTTTCAAATACAATCCCAGTGTTTGGATCAGAAGGTAAAATTTTCATTTGTACCTTTAATCCTGTATGTAAGCCTACACCACTGACGAGTATTGGAGCTTTTAAAGTTTTTTGGTTAAGAATTGACACACACCCTGTATATAAAAATCAAAAAACTAAACAAACACAACAATTGTTACAAGAAGCTACAAGAATAATTGACAAACATTAGCCAAACAAATGAAATAGTTTCTCAAAAAAACCATACTTTTTGGGTTTTTTTGAGATTACATTGACTTCATGATAATTATTTTTTTTTCTAAAATTGTACCCTGATTGACAAATTGTATCCGTGCTTTCTTCAAAAAAATTCATTTCACTAAAAAAGTTAAATTTATTCTCTAAGTATATGAAATTTTTATCTAATATTTTTGAACCTTCGCCAGTAAACACTAAAATACAATTTTTTTTTTCACCAAGTAATGAAGAAAAATCTATATTTCGAAAACTTAAATTTAATATCTCGTCAATTCTAGCATGAATAACCTTTTTAAGTAGATCAAGAGGTATTTTTTCTTGTAATTTTTTTTTTGTTTCTAAATTAGAAATAAATTCATCATTTGTTTCGCTAGAAAATGTTGATTCTGATTGGTTTAAACTTCTCTTAATATCTTCTGAATCATCTTCACTTATCTTTAAGACTTGTGAAATATCTTTTGTAATATGATTTCCACCTAGTGGGATAGTGTTGAAAAATATCATTCTATTTTTGTCAAAAATCGTTAAGCAACTTTTTTTATAACCAATATCTAAAAAAACTTTTTTATCATATTTATCAAATAATTGATGATAATTTGAAGATTTTGCATAACTTGAACATAAAATATTATTTATAGCTATATGATTTTCTTTAAAATTATTATTGAGTTGTTCAATAATTAAATTTGAAAAACAAAAAAATTTTATTTCTAAGATTAAATAATTACATTGAATATTTTCTGTAGGGATTGAGTAAAATATTTTTTTATCAAAAATAAATTTTTCAATAATTATATGAATTATTTTTTTATCAAAATTATTTTTTTGTATTAACTGTCTTGCATCTTGCAATAAATATTTAATGTCATCGATACTAACTCTTTTTCCCTCTAAATTTTTTTTGATTGAAAGATCAATTGAAAATAAATCAGGCGTATCAATCATTAAATTAATATTTTTTAAGTGACAACCAACTTCCTTTTCAGAATACTGAATCAGTTTTTCAATTACTTTTTTAGAATCATTTAAGTCAAAATAATTTAAATTAAAATTTGAAAGACATTTTTTTTCAGAAAAGAATTTTTTTTCTGGTAAATCTTTATTAAATACACCTATTCGTATTTTTGACGATCCAAAATCAATGTACGTATCAAAATTTTTTTCAGTCATTAAATATAATTACTTGATTTGCCATTCTAAGATCAATAACATTATTATTTTTTAATTCTTTATTATCAATTATATTTTGTGCTTTTTTAAGAGCATATCCAGTATCTTCTTTGGAAAGTTTAATAGTTATATTATCCTTGGTCCTTATATCCCACCTTCCACTTGG
>CAJWKX010000064.1 GCA_913043015.1 uncultured Candidatus Pelagibacter sp.
ATGGTTTAATATAAGATTTTCCAGGTTCTAATGTGTGAAGCCTATTTTCAATATCCTTAAATTTATATAGTTGTGGTTTTTTTGACATTCATTTTCCTTTCAGTTTTATATTTTTATTGGTTCATTTAATTCTACTTTGTATCCATCGGGATCTTCACAAAAAGCAATCACTCTTGTTCCGTGTTTCATTGGGCCTGGTTTACGTGTTATGTTAACTCCTAACTTTGTAAGATCTTCACAAGCTTTATAAACATCTGGTGTTTCTATACAAATGTGTCCCCAACCATTACCTTTATCGTAATCTTCTTTTTGATCCCAATTACAAGTTAGCTCAAGACAAGGAGACTCGGTCTCTAATCCATATCCAATAAATGCATTAGTAAATTTTCCCTCAGGGTAATCTGTTTTCCTCAAAACTTTCATTCCTAAAGTTTTACAATAAAAATTAAATGAAGTTTCCAAGTCTTTTACTCTAATCATTGTATGAGCAAGCCTGTAACCATCATTGACACTTTTAGACATTTGTTTTTCCTTTCGTTAATTTTGAAGATTTAGTAGTTGCTTGTATAATTAGTTTTTGAAATGCTCTCACTCCCTCTTCCCAATATGGAGATAACAAACCACCTTCATTAGATGCGGGTGAATACCTTCCTTCTTGAAGTCTTTCACAAATTTCATGATCCTCCTTATGCACGCTCCACCATATCTTTTTTGTAATATCAATCTCTTCTTTAGACATTTCTTTTCCACCAACTGTATATATTATTCTTTTTTGACTGGTTGTATTTGCGTCAATTGGAATGTTTAAATATACACCAACTTGATTTGGGTAATAAGTTGCAATAATAAAATTAGGAAAAAGAGACAAATATTTTGAAGAGACTGATAAAGCACTACTATTTTTACTATCTTCTTTTTTAACATCTACTCCACTGCCGTAACATATGCCGTCCACAATAGTGTAATGATCTCTTAAAGGTTGGTTTGTTGTAGTTTTATGAACAAACTGAACATGATAAGGTTCAATAAAATTTTCAATAAGAAATTTCCAGTTAGTATTAATTTTTCCAAAATCTAAAGTTGCGGTATATTTTAATTTTTTAAAATCAATACCTTTAAATTTTGAAAATAGTGGCTTTGCATATTCTTGAAACTTTTTTGCTTTTCCATTCAAATTTACAAAAATCCAGTCATGCCAAATATGAATTCTTATTTTTTTTAGACCATGTTTTTTAAAATTAAATCCTTTTGGCTTATGAATATTTGTTCCTCCAACATGTGGTGCAGCTTTTAAATTTCCTTGGAGATCATATGACCAAGAATGGTATGGACAACGAATAATTTTACCAATATTTTTCTCCTCATTTACTAATTTTAAACATCTGTGACTACAAACATTATGAAAAGCTGTAATTCCATTATTTTCATTTTTAACAAGCAAGATCGGTTTTCCAGCAATAAAAATTGGTTTTACATCACCTGCTTTTTTAAATTCATTAACAAAGCCAACAAATAACCATCCATTTGATAAAACAGTTTCACATTCTTTTTCCCAAAATTCAGTGTCCGTATAAGATTTTGCAGGAAGACCAAATATTGTATTTTTATTTTCTGGAGATTTAATTTTAATATTCTTTTTGCTTAATGGCATATTAGACCTTTGTTTTCGAATTTATTTGCGAATTAACTATATTTCAATAAAATATATCTGCGTTATATTGTGGTTTATTAAGGAGTTTTAAGGTGAGTTTAGAAAATACATATAGAGGATATAATCAAGCAAAAAAGCCTGGATATGATCAGTTAATTACTCACACTGATTACGGTACACCGGCGGGAGAATATCTTAGAAGATATTGGCATCCAGTGGCATTATCTTCTGAAGTTACAAATACTCCTTTGGAAATACGAATACTCGGAGAAGATTTAGTAATTTTTAAAACTACAGAAAATAAAATAGGTTTAATACATAAATATTGTACTCATAGAAGAGCATCATTGGTTTTTGGAAAGTCAGAATCTAAAGGCATAAGATGCTGTTATCACGGATGGTTATTTTCTCCTGATGGTGAAATCTTAGAGACTCCTGGAGAAGACCCAGAATCTAAACAGGCAAAACTAGTAAGAGAAAAATTTAAATTAGGCGCTTACCCAATAAAAGAATTTAATGGAATAATATTTGCTTTTATGGGTCCACCAGAAAAAATTCCTGAGTTTCCACATTATGATGCTTATGAAACTCCATACGATAAAAGAAGTCCTTACAAAATTAATTATAATTGTAATTGGATACAAGTGCTTGATGCAATTATGGATCCCGTACACACAGCTTTTCTTCACGGTCAAAGCTCAGGCATACAATTTTCCAAAGGCTTTGCCGAAGTTGGTGAAATTGAATTTTATGAAAGAGGAACTCAATATCTTGGTGCTAATATAAGAAGAATTGATGACAATGTATGGGTTAGAATAAATGAATTAATTTTACCTAACTTTACACAAGCAGGTTCAGCATTTGCAGCAGACGGAACAAAAACTAAATATTTTGGGAGAAGTTCTTTTACAAGATGGGTAGTTCCCGTAGACGATCACCATTGCGTAGCAATTGCATGGGCTAACTTTGGAGAAAGAGGAGATCCTATAGAGCATGACAATAAAGAAGGATATGAAAGAATTGAAGGTGGCGAAACTATTGATAGAACTTTTGAAGAAAAACAAAAGAGCCCTGGAGATGCAGAAGCAGTAGAAGGAATGGGGTCAATAAGTGCACACAAGGGCGAACACTTAATGCCAACTGATCATGGGATTATGGCCTATAGGAGACATATTAAAAAATCAATAAAATCATTACAAGAAGGAATAGATCCTCAACAACCAAAGAAAAATGGAGATCTAATAAAAACTTATGGCCAGGATACAGTTTTAAGAGTTCCAAAAAGAAATATTGATGATCGAAAATTTATTAAGTCAATTGGATCAACTGTAATGAAATTACAGTTTGACACCGAGAAAATGCCGAATAAAGACCGTGATAATTTTATAATTAATGAATTATCCAATATGGAAAAGAGTGGAGCATTTTGACAAATAAAAAAATTAAAATTCATATAAAAAATAATCATTGGGCGCCAGGGTCTTTTCCTACTGACGCTGAAGGTGAAAAAAATTTTACAATAACCAAGGATCGTTTTGATAAAGTTCTTAATAAATTTCCAGAAATTAAAGAAAAAATAGAAGTTTTTTTTGACTGGGATGAAGATAATTTTAATATATCAATGTCAAATTCTGATATTTTGCTTGCTTGGAATTTTCCAACAAAAAATCTTAAAGAAGTAGCGCCAAACCTTAAATGGATACATGTTATTTCAGCTGGTATAGAACATTTACTTCCTTTAGATTGGATGGGCGATGATTTAGTTTTGACTAATAGCAGCGGTGCCCATGCTAAAAAAGCTGGCGAGTATGGATTAATGAGCATTTTAATGCTTCAAAATCATATGACCAAAATAATTACCAATCAAAAAAACAAAGAATTTGTTTCATTGTTTAGTAATCCAATTGCTGGAAAGACAGTAGTTGTCGTTGGCACAGGATCATTAGGTGGATCAATGGCAAAACATGTTTCTGCATTGGGAGCGAATATTATTGGAGTTAACAAAAGAGGAAAAAAAGCTGAAGGTTGTTCAAAAGTTGTTACGATAGATAAAATTGATACTGTTTTACCTGAGGCTGATTTCTTATATTTAGCGCTTCCAGAAACACCTGAAACTAAAAATCTAATTAACAAGAAAAGACTTGATATGCTTAAACCAACTTGTGGAATTGTAAATATAGGAAGACAATCTGTTATGGATTACAATGTATTAGGTGAAAAACTTGAAAAAAATGAAATTGCTGGTGCAATACTAGATGTTTTTACACATGAACCCATTGATAAGAATTCAAAGCTTTGGGGTATTCCTAATTTAGTCATCACTCCACATGTATCTTCGGACGACGATGGAAACTATGTTGAATTAACACTTGATATATTCATTAACAATTTAAAGCTATTTATTGAAAAGAAAGAATTACTAAATCAAGTAGACAAACAACTAGGATATTAAATAAATTTAGATAGAGTCAATTGAATTTAAAACTTTTACCTCAATAGGCTTTTCAAGCAATTCCTGTATTTTGGATCTATAATTTTTAAAGTGAGATGTGTTTCTATGAAAGTCTAAAGCATTAGAATCTTTATAAATTTCAAATAGATGGAAAGATGTGCAGTTGTCATCGTTGTTTTTTTCTTCATAAAAATTATAAAGCTCATTTCCTTCTTCTGATCTAGTAGGTTTTATCATGGATAATATTATTTCCTT
>CAJWKX010000065.1 GCA_913043015.1 uncultured Candidatus Pelagibacter sp.
ATTTTTGACAAATCTTGAAACTCAAAAGTATTGCTTCCAGGATTTTCAACAAAAATAAGTTTTGTTTTTTTTGTTATTTTGTTTTTCAAATCATTAATATTATTTGGATTATAAAAAGTAGCTTTAATTTTATATTCTTTTAAAAAATTTTCTGTCAATAATCTGGTTGGTGAATAAATAGAATCTGATAATAGAATTTCATCTCCAGGTCTAACAATACTAAAAATTGACAAAAATACTGATCCAAACCCTGTTGGTGTTAAAAAAACTTGATAACTTTCCTCCATTTGTCTCAACATTTTTTGTAAGACAAAAGTTGTTGATGTTCCTTCTCTTCCGTAACTAAAATGTCCGTCGATTGGATTTTTTTTACTCTTATTTTGAGTCTTTCTTATATCTTCAATAGATTTAAAAATAAGCGTTGATGCTCTAACTACAGGAGGATTTACAGATTGATTATGAAAATCTTTCGTAAAATGTTTAATTAGTGTTTTAAATGATACACCCATAATAAAATTGATAAGTTTTTAGGACAATGCTATATCCCACAAATATGTCAATAAAATAATAAAATTAAGGAGATTATGGGATATCCCAAAAAACACAGAGGTCGAAGAAAAATGGGTTCTAAAAAAAGAAGAGCTAGAAAAAAAAATAAGAAGAAATAATTTTCACAAATGGATGAAATACGAAAAGTAAAATCCATAACTTTATGGATTTTTATAGTTCCTTTTTTTGCGCTTAACGCTTGTTTGATTTTAATTACTCAGTTCCATGATTTATTTCCTAATCAAGAAAATATAATTTTTAATACTATACCTTATATTGATGGTGGCGCTTCAATAAGTAGAACAGCAAGGGTTTTTCCAACCTATTTAATTTTTAAGCCTGCAATGTTTTTAACATCATATCTTTTAATTAAATACTGGATTTATAATAAAAAAATAATTTCAAATTTAGATTTGAAAAATAAAAATTTAAATAAAATACTATTTTTTGGAATTGGGTCAGCAATTTTTTTAATACTTCATTCGTTTTTCTTAGGAATAAAATTTGATTTTGTTTCATATAAATTGTTTAGAAGAGTAGTAATTCTTTTATTTGTTGTTTTTGAAATTGTTGCTCAAGCATATTTGGTAATAACTTTGTATAAACTTAAAGACAAATTACTAAAGTTTATAAATGTAAATTTTTTAAAACTGAAGGCTATTCTTGTTTCAACTTTAATTGTTGTTGCCATAGCTTTCATCCCGATAATAAGCATGCCTGGAAATAAATTTATAAAACACGCACTTGAATGGAACTATTTTGTTGGAATTATAGTTTTTTATTTATTAACTTTTTTCATGTGGAAAAAAGAATAATAGAATTATTGTTTGGTAATCCAGCCTCCTCCAAGAACTTTATAACCATCACTATTTTTAGAATAAAAAACACAAGCTTGACCTGGTGATACACCATATTCATTTTCAAAAAGATTTACTTTTGCAAAATTATCTTTTAGATTAACTTTTGCCTTAAGAAGTTTGCCTGTTGACCTAACTTTTACAAAAATCTTACCATTTAACTCATTTTGTTTACACAAAATATTAAGATTTTTTAATTTTATATGTTTTTGAATTAATTTATTTTTGGGTCCAACTATAATCTCATTTTTATCTGCATTAATTTCAATAACATATAATGGTTCTCTATCTGCAATTTTTATTCCTCTTCTCTGCCCAACAGTAAAATTAATTATACCTTCATGAACTCCTATTACTTTTCCATTCATGTCTCTAATATTTCCTTCTTGAAAAGATTCTGGTCTAAATTTTTTTATAACTGATGAATAGTTTCCATTTGGTACAAAGCAAATGTCTTGACTATCGGGTTTATCTGCAACATTAAGTTTTAATTTTTTTGCTATTTCTCTTGTTTGATTTTTTAACATTCCACCCAGTGGAAATCTTAAATAATTTAATTGTTCTCTAGTTGTATTAAACAAAAAGTAACTTTGATCTCTATTATCATCTATTGCACGATACATGTTGGTTTCATTATTTTTTGTGATACTTTTGACATAATGGCCTGTTACTAAAGTATCAGCTTTTAAATTTTTCGACTCTTCAAATAAGTCTTTAAATTTAACTGTTTGATTACATCGTATACAAGGAATTGGAGTTTCTCCCTTTAAATAACTTTCAACAAAATTATCAATAACTCCTCGTTTAAATTTACTTTGGTAATAAAGAATTTTATGTTCAATTCCCAATCTATCTGCCACACGTTTAGCATCCATAATATCTTGACCCGCACAACATTGTTTAGATTTAGAAACTTCTTTAGTGTCATCGTATAATTTTAAAGTAATGCCAATAACTTTGTATCCATCTCTTTTCATTATGCCTGCAACTGTAGATGAATCTACTCCGCCTGACATTGCTACAACTACAGTTGTATCTTCAGGATCTTTTTCTAGACCAATTGAATTAAGTTTAATCGCCATATTGTTGGTATTTATACTTATTTCTAATATAAGTTACATTAAATGATTTTAGATTTTGAACCAGGAGACAAAGTTGTAAATCCTGCAAATAAAGAATGGGGAATTGGTCAAGTTCAATCAATTATTAATGAAAAGATTACTGTAAATTTCGAAAACACTGGAAAAAAAGTAATTAACTCCAAAAATATTCAATTAGAAAAATATAAAAAAAATGAAATTAGAAGATAACAAAAAAATTATTGATGATTTAGTAGATACTTTTTTAAAAGCTGGCGTGATATCATTGGAATTAAGAAAAAAAGGATTAATTAAAGAAATCAAATCTGACAATACTCCAGTTACTAATGCGGATATTGAAGTTAACAATATTTTAACTAGAAAAATTAAAGATATAACACCTGGAATAACAATTATTTCAGAAGAAACTTCAACAAATAAATTAAAAGAAAGTTTAAAAACTTTTTGGTTAATTGATCCAATCGATGGAACATCTGAATATATTTGTAACAAAGAAGAATTTACACTCAATGCTGCACTTATAATTAATAATAAACCAGAGATCGGCATAATTAATGCTCCTGCAAAAGAAAGGTTGTTTTATGCTTATGGCCCAGGTTCAAGTTTTGAATTAAAAGATAATAAAGAAATTCAATTAAATTGCAAAAAATTAACTAAACAAGGAGAAGTCAAGGCTGTTTCTTACGCTAACAATCTAAAACCTGAAATTTTAGAATTGCATAATAAATTTAAGGTAACCGAATATAATAAAATGAAAAGCTCACTTAAATTTTGTGTGATTGCCACAGGTGAATATGACCTATATGTAGCTGAACCAAGGGCTTCTGAATGGGATATAGCAGCTGGTCATGCAATATTAAAAAACGCGGGAGGTAAAATTTCTGATTTTGATGGAAATGAAATTTTATACGGTAAAAAAGATTTTAAAAATCCTAGTATAATTTTAAAAAGATCTTCACCTCTATAATGGATCCACGGCTTAGAACAATATTCATAATTATTGTTTCAGTTTCTATTTTTGGACTCTTAGTTTTTGTTTTTGTAAAAAATTTTATCAAAAGAAAACTGGAATATTATTTAGAAAAAAAAAATAAGAAAAAAAAATCAAAGTAAATTAATTATTTTTAAATATTCATCTTTTTTTAAATCCATTACTTTTTTAGATGTTTCAAAATCAAAGCCCGATCTTGCTAAAATAGCTATATCTTTTTTATAAAATAAAGATCTATTATTTTCATCCCTTGAAGGACCAATTCTTTTTTTTTTACAAATTTTAATTGCAGAAAAAAAATCTTGTTCCTCATTATTTTCTTTAATTTGATCGATTGTTTCTTTAATGTATTTATATTTTATACCCTTAGACAACAGATAATTTCTTATTTTATTGATTGAACTACCTCTTTGAATTAAATTTTTAGCTTTTGAATTTGAATAAAACTTGTCATTAATAAATTTTGTCTTTTCTAAGTCTTCTAAAACAACATCAATTAAATCAGTAATATTTTTCTTATTAATATTTGGTATTTTTGTGTTTAGATATTTTTTTAATAAATAAGTTTTTAATTGTTGTTTAGAAGGAGAGTATTTTTCTATATAAGTAAATGTGAAATTCCGCATTTCTTCTACTGTAGCTTCTAAAGATTTTTTTTTATTTTTAATAGGAATCATTGATTGATGTAATATAATACATTTATTAATGATCGAACAAATATCTGAATTTTTTACTATCGAAATGATCTATTTGTGGTTGAACCTTGGTGTTCTTCCCTTCTGGTTTATATTAATTTTTTTTCCACAATCAAAAATTTGTAATTTTTTTGTAACTTCTATTTT
>CAJWKX010000066.1 GCA_913043015.1 uncultured Candidatus Pelagibacter sp.
CAGTTGCTGCAATAAATAAATTTAAAAAATTGGATTCATTTACATTTGTTTCAACCGCTGGTGGAGCTTTTATAGAATACCTTGAAGGAAAAACTTTACCTGGTATAAAAGCATTAAATCAAAATGCCCGAATTAAATAATATTGCTTTAAAAATAATTGGTAACGGAAAAGGAATTCTGGCTGCAGATGAAAGCACTGGCACAATGACAAAAAGATTAGATAAAGTAAATATAAAATCTACTCCCGAGAACAGACTTAATTTTAGACATACTCTTTTTACATCTAATAGTATAAAAAATTGTATTGGAGGAGTCATTTTGTATGATGAAACAATTAAACAAACTTTCAATTCAAAAACAATTCCTGAAATAATTTCTGAAACTGGAGCAATTCCAGGAATAAAAGTAGATACTGGTGCTAAAGTATTGTCAAAATCACCGAAGGAAAAAATTACAGAAGGTTTAGACGGATTAAGAGAAAGACTTAAAGAGTATTATAAACTTGGTGCAAGATTTACTAAATGGAGGGGTGTCTATACGATCACAAATGAATTTCCAAGTAAACTTGCAATACATAGTAATGCACATGCGCTTGCAAGATATGCAGCTCTAGCACAGGAAGAAGGAATGGTGCCTATTGTCGAGCCTGAAGTGTTAATGGATGGTAATCATAATGCTGTGACATGTTTAAAAAAAACTTCCGAGGTAATAAAAAAATGTTTTGATGAACTAATACTTCACAAAATTGAGTTAAAAGGAGTAATTCTAAAACCAAATATGATATTATCAGGATCGGATTCTGATGAAAAAATTTCTAGTAAAGAAATTGCCGAGTTAACTTTAAAGTGCTTAATAGATAGTGTTCCAAGTGAAGTTCCTGGAATTGCTTTTTTATCTGGTGGACAAACTGAAATAGAAGCAACAAAGAATCTTGATTCAATTAATAAGCAAAATAAATCAAATTTTATAATGAGCTACTCTTATGGAAGAGCGCTTCAACAAAATGCATTGAAATATTGGTCAATAAATACAAACGATATTAATGGCACCCAAAAAATCTTTGACCATAGAGCTAATATGTGCGCCTTAGCGGCACAAGGCAAATGGACAGAAAAGCTTGAACAAATTTAAAAAGAGTAAAAAATTTATTTATATCATTTCACCAAATACTATTAAAAAAGACTCTTTTTATAAAGATTTGGAACTAATTTTCAAAACTAGAAAAGTTTCATATTTTCAATTGAGACTCAAGAAAGAGAAAGAAAGTAGGCACATTTATATTGGAAAAAAAATAAAAAAATTATGTAAAAAATTTAATGTTAAATTATTAATAAATGATAATCCAATTCTTTCCAAAAAGATTGGGGCAGATGGTTGTCATTTGGGTCAAAATGATATGAACATCCATGAAGCTAGAAAAATTCTAAAAAATAAAATCATTGGTTTAACTTGTCATAATTCTAAAAGTTTAATTTTAAAGGCAATTAATGATAAAGTTGATTACATTGCTTTAGGAGCATTTTTTTCAACAAAAACAAAAAAAGTTAAGTACAGGGCAAATATTAAGATATTAAGATACGCAAAGAATATAACAAATATTCCTATTGTTGCTATAGGTGGAATTAAATTAAGTAATTATAAAAAACTTTTGTTGAATAAAGCAAACTTTTTGGCTATTTCAAGCTACATCTGGAATAATAAAAAACTTAAACCTGGAGAGGCAATAAAAAAATTGTAATGAAAATATCCGGTAATGAAATAAAGCCTGGAATGCTAATTGAACATAAGGATGGCCTGTGGGAAGTTTTAAAAACTCAACATGTAAAACCAGGAAAAGGTGGCGCTTTCAATCAAGTAGAAATGAAGAGTTTTAACAAAAGCACTAAATTAAATGAAAGATTTAGATCAAGTGATACTGTTGAAAAAGCTTCCCTTGATGAAATAAATTATAACTATTTGTATGAAGACAATTCAGATTATTATTTTATTGATCAAAAAACATTTGATCAAATAAACATAAAAAAAAATATATTTGGAGAAAAAGGAAATTTTTTAAAAGAAAACTTAGAAGTAAAAATAAGTTTTTATAATGAAAAACCTATTTCATTTGAACTACCAAATCAAATAAATTGCAAAATAGAAAACACTGATGCGGCTCTGAAAGGACAAACAGTTTCGTCCTCTTATAAACCAGCAACTCTAGATAATGGAGTAAAAATTCAAGTTCCACCTTTTATAGAAAAAGGCGATGAAATAGTTATTGATACTAGAACAATCGAATACGTAAAAAAAATCTAGATCAATGAATTCAATATCAGCCAATTTAAATATAATGATTAAAGCTGCAGAAAAAGCTTCAAAAGTTTTAATCAGAGATTTTGGAGAAGTTGAAAAATTACAAGTTTCAGTTAAAGGCCCTTATGACTTTGTATCTAATGCAGACAGAAAATCGGAGAAGATTATTATTGAAGAATTATCCAAATCTAAAAAAAAATATTCTATTCTTAGTGAAGAAACTGGAAAGATCATAAATTCTGATTCTGAAAATACATGGATTATTGATCCTATTGACGGAACAACAAATTTTTTACATGGAATACCTCATTTTGCAATATCTATTGCTTTAAAATCTAAAAATGAAATTGTTTCAGGATTAATATTTGATCCAATAAAAAATGAAATGTTTTATGCTGAAAAAAACAACGGCGCATACTTTAACAATCATAGAATTAAGGTTTCTAAAAAAAAAGATATTGAATACTGTATTTTTGCTACAGGTGGAAAACAAGAAATTAAAACAAATTTAAATACAAGAAAATTCGGTAGTGCTGCACTAGATATGGCTTACGTTGCAGCGGGAAGGTATGATGGATATTTTCAAGATAATTTACATTTATGGGATATTGCAGCGGGAATAATTCTGATTAAGGAAGCTGGAGGAAAAATTAATGATATAGATTTTTCATACATAGATAAAATCAAAATTAGAGCTGCAAGCAACTCCATAAACGAAAAAATGCTTGAAAAACTCGATAACTTTTAATTGTTTTTAAAAATTCTTTTGCTATAAGTCCTCCTTATGAAAAAAAAAATACACCCTGATTACCATAACATTAAAGTTGAAATGACTGATGGCACTCAGTTTGAAACTAGATCCACATGGGGTTCACAAGATGAAGTTTTAAAACTAGAAATTGACCCAAAATCCCACTCTGCTTGGACAGGTGGTAAACAGAAAATCCTTGATAAAGGAAGAGTTAGTAAATTTAATAAAAAATTCCAAAACTTTAGATCAGTGAAAAAAAATTAATGTCAAACACGCCTTTAATGCCAATGGCTACCGCTGTTTGGTTGGTTGAAAATACAACTTTAACCTTCAAACAAATAGCTGATTTTTGTAATTTACATGAAGTAGAAATTCAAGGAATTGCTGATGGAGAAGTTGCAAAAGGAATAGTAGGCTATAATCCTATCATATCTGGTCAATTAACTAGGGAAGAAATTGGACTTTCATCAAAAGACGAAAATAGACCTTTAAAAATTAATAATTATGATATTGAAATTTTTAATTCCGAAAAAAAAATAAAGAGATATGTTCCTCTATCAAAAAGACAGGACAAACCCGACTCTGCTTTGTGGTTAATTAAAAATCAAACAATTTTAAAAGATTCTCAGATAGCAAAAATGGTTGGGATAACTAAAAATTCTGTTAAAGCAATAAGAAATAAAAGTTATTGGAATTATAATAACTTGAATCCAAAAGACCCTGTTGCGATGGGTTTGTTTTTACAAAAAGATCTGATTGATGCAATTGAGAAAGCAGAAAGAAGAATAAAAAGGGAAAAAAAAGAAAATGATAAAGAAAAATCAAAACTTTAAAATAGAAACGATTTATAATAGACAAGTAAATTTTAAAGTGCTAATTAATTATTTTTTTTGGAGGTTGTTATTAAAATAGAAGTTAAAGATAATAATATCGAGCAAGCACTGAGGGTTTTGAAAAGAAAGCTTCAAAGGGATGGTTTTTTTAAAATTATAAAGTTAAAAAATACATACGAAAAACCTTCGGAAAAGAAAAAAAGAATACTTCAAGAAAATATTAAGAGAGTAAAAAAATTAAATAAACTTAAGAATAGATTTTAAATTATCGCGGGGTGGAGCAGCCTGGTAGCTCGCAAGGCTCATAACCTTGAGGTCGACGGTTCAAATCCGTCCCCCGCAACCAAAATT